>CAIJFC010000337.1 GCA_903819815.1 uncultured Bacteroidota bacterium | reverse complement strand
CAAATACACCATCCATAATATCGATGTGAAACCAATCGGCGTCACTAGTATTAACCATTTCAATATCGCGCTGTAGGTTGGCGAAATCGGCAGCAAGAACGGATGGGGCAATAAGTGTATTTTTCATTTTAGTAGTGTTGTTTGTGCAAAAGTAGTTATTTTAAAAAAACTCCGAAAGTGATTCCGGAGTTTTTATATTAAGACTTTATGACATTCGACTTTAAGACGAATTTATCCTAAATAGGTTTTCAAAATTTTACTTCTAGAAGTATGTTTTAATCTGCGAATAGCTTTTTCTTTAATCTGACGAACACGCTCGCGAGTTAAATCGAAAGTTTCTCCAATTTCTTCTAACGTCATTGGATGTTGATCACCCAATCCAAAATACAAACGAACCACATCAGCTTCTCTAGGAGTTAAGGTTTCCAAAGAACGCTCAATTTCGGTACGCAATGATTCCTGAATTAATGCACGATCTGGATTTGGTGATTCCCCTGAACGCAATACGTCATAAAGGTTGGAATCTTCTCCTTCAACTAAAGGAGCATCCATTGACAAGTGACGACCAGAATTTTTCATAGACTCTTTTACATCATTGACCGTCATGTCTAATTCCTTAGCAATTTCTTCAGCTGTTGGAGGTCTTTCATTAGATTGCTCTAACAAAGCGTACATTTTGTTGATTTTATTGATAGAACCAATTTTATTTAGAGGCAAACGAACGATACGAGATTGTTCTGCCAAAGCTTGCAAAATAGATTGACGAATCCACCATACGGCGTAAGAAATGAATTTGAAACCACGAGTTTCATCGAAACGTTGTGCGGCTTTGATCAATCCTAAATTTCCTTCATTAATTAAATCGGGTAGAGTTAAACCTTGATTTTGATATTGTTTAGCTACCGAAACTACGAAACGTAAATTGGCTTTTGTCAATTTTTCAAGTGCAGCTTGATCTCCGGCTTTAATTTTCTGAGCTAATTCTACCTCTTCATCGGCAGTAATCAAATCTACTTTTCCAATTTCTTGTAAATATTTGTCTAACGATGCGGTTTCACGATTGGTAACCTGCTTGGTAATTTTAAGTTGTCTCATAATTTCTAGCCCTCATTTTAGGTATTGAAATAGTTATACGTAAGAAGTGACCAAAAAGTTACAATTAGTAGAAAATAGTTATAACTTTTTATCAAATAGTATTATTTTGACTATCTGCAAGGTTGGACAAAATAGAATCAAAACTCCAAGAAATTGGTAACATCTTTACCATTCCATTGGCCTGAAAATTTATAGGGAATAAATCGTGCGAATAGTTCTTCTTTATACCATTTTAGTTTTCTGGTAAGACGAACAACCTCTTTGTGTTTTTCATTTTTGTAAGCATAATCGATCATTTCGGCTTGTGTTTTCCAAATGCTTAAAGTGGCTTGTTGGATTAAAGGCCATTCGCCAACGCCTATTGACATTGCGAGTCCATCGTATTCTTCTAAACTTTTACTCACTTTACCGACTTTACTCCAAAAAGAAATTAATTTTGAAAGACGAATACTGGCTCGTGTTAAAACCATTACAGGTTGATCTAAAGCCAAAGTAGCACTGGAAACAAAAGGTTGTTTTCCGTCCCATTTTCCGTGAGCTTCTGCTGCATTTGCAAAAACGGTAAATGATTCCGCACTTTTGGATTTATACTTGTTAAAAAACGAATTTTTTTCAAAAAAAATAGTAGCATGCATTTCTGATTCCCAAATACATAATAGTGCATACGTACCAAAGTTGGGCTTCGAACTAAACCCATTTTCAGCACCTGAACCCAATAGCTTATAAAACACGAGTCCTTCAATGTTTTTGAAATGAGCATGTCCTAATTGCATTTGGGAAAATGCCCAAAGTTTGTTGGGAAAAGTTTCCAATTTAAAAAAAGTGCTAGTAGTTATTTGACTCATTGGTATGAATGCTTAATTAGCGTACTGAGTTTTAGATTTTTTTAATGCATCTTGAATGTATTTTCTTTTAATAATTAACATTCCAAAACTTTCGCCACCTTCTTTTCCCGTGTTTTTGTGGTGCATTTTGTGCGCACGACGTAAGGCTAAAACATATACGTTTTTAGTTTTAGTAAGCACTTTGAAACGTTGGTGTATAATCAAGTCATGCACAACAAAATAGGCCAAACCATAAAGTAAAATACCGAAACCAACCCAAGTGTACCAGGCATATTGGTTCATCATACCAAACATAATGAGTAACCAACTTGGTACAGCATAAGTGATAAAAAAGAAATCATTTCGTTCAAACCAACTTTTGTGGTCTTTTTTGTGGTGATCTGCATGTAAATACCACAAAAATCCATGCATGATGTATTTGTGATTTGCCCAAGCAGAAAATTCTGTTAGAATAAATGTGATTAAAACAATGCTGCAATTAATTATTATTTCCATGTTAAATAAATAGATATAAAGAAGTAAAAAATATAATTTGTAAAATCAATAGTATTAATGAAACGGAACGATTGCCTTTTATAATTGTTGGGTAAAAAAAGTAAGACGTAAAAAAAGCTACTCCAATCCAACCCAAATAATTATGTAAACCGGGTAATCCTCCTTCAAATTTCCAAAAATCGAGTTTCGGAGCCACTTGTTCAATTAGTAAATCAATTAATGTAACCAATAAAGCTGCCACAACTAATGATGTTATTTTGTTTGCAAAGATACCACTTACTATTCTAATTCCAGCACAAATAAGCATTGCCCAATTGATGGAAATAATCAGAGGAACTTCAAGTAATTTGAATCCTAATCCTTCTCCATAGGAATATTTTCCAAAAACCAGCCCCGTTTTTACCCCAATTACTTCAATAATAAATCCTAAAAAAGCAATAGAAAAAAAGGCGACTAGAAACTTTTTGTCGGCCAGTGTACTATGAATTAAAAAAACAAAACAAGTCAGTAATAAAGTATAAGGCGTAAAAGGACTAAAAAAAGTTGGATTTACTACAAACCCAATTGACCCGGAAATATAGACCAGAATTAAGAAATACAATAAATAGGATTTATAGGTCTTTAGCATTTTTTCTCTCTTTCTACTATTAATTGACTCGCAATTTTTGCACTGAATAGGCACAATGGAATACCTCCGCCAGGATGCACACTTCCTCCTACAAGATATAAATTTTTGATACTTGATGAAAAGTTAGCATGTCTTAAAAATGCTGCAAATTTATTGTTGCTAGAATTACCATATAGCGATCCACCGTAAGACGAAGTTTGGTTTTCTATATCAACGGGACTTAACGTACTCTCTGAAATGATGTATTTTTCGATATCGGTTTTCAATATTGCATTAATTTTTTCAACAACATTTTTTCGAATATCGGCTTCATAATTGATGCTTTCGTTTTTATTGTGCGGGACATTTACCATTACAAACCAGTTTTCACAACCTTCTGGCGCATCATCTTTACAATATTTTGAAGTAATATTGATATAAACCGTTGGGTCATCAGTTGGAAATTGTTTTGAAAATAAATGATCAAATTCCTTTTTATAATCATCACTAAACAAAATATTATGTAGTCCTAATGATGCAAATTCTTTGTTTATTCCCCAATAAAATACATAGGCACTACTTGATTTTTCTTGTTGAATTAACTTTTGAGGGGTAAAAGATTTTGGCAACAGATATTTGTAAAGCACATGCAGATCTACATCGCTAGCCACAATTTCAAAGTTATAATTAACCCCATTACTTTTAATGGAAGTAATCTGGTTATTAGAGCCAACTTCTAAGGTTTCAACGGCGGCATTATATATAATTTCCACATCAGCTTCTTCTGCTAGTTTGACCAAATGAGTTGTAATTTGATTCATGCCTTTCTTAGGTAAATAAGCCCCAAGATTAAACTCTAAATGCGAAATCATATTCATTAACGCAGGTGCTTTATATGGATTTGAACCGTTATAGGTCGCAAATCGATTGAACAGTTGTACTGTTTTTGGATTGGAAAACGTTCTTGAATTTTTTTCGTGCATCGTACTGAATAATCCTAAGAATGGGGAAAATAATATACCTTTTAAAGTCTTAAAATTAATAAAATTTTTCAGTTGGTGAAGCGATTGCTTCAAAAATAAATCTTCGGTGGTTTTAAAATAAAAAGCGTTGCGCTTGATGTGTTTTAAAACAGTTTCTTTTTTTTCATTTAATTTTAAATGAACTTCTTCTGCAAATTCTTCTATATTGGCGGATGCTTTTAGTTGCGTTCCATCGGAATAAAAATAATTGGTAATAACATTTAGTTTTTGGTATTCAAAAGGAAGGGAGCTTCCTTGCAAATTGGTCAATTCATCTATTAACGAAGGCATTGTAAATAATGAAGGCCCTTTATCAAATCGGAATCCATCCATTTTTAGTTCACTCAATTTGCCTCCAGGATAACTGTTTTTTTCAAAAATGGTCACCTTAAACCCCTGATTAGCAAGCCGAATTGACAAGGCAAGACCTCCAATTCCAGCTCCAATTATACCAACGGTTTTTGTCATTTTTTTCAATTAAATGGTTATGCAAAATTAATTTTTTATAATAGCATAATAGTACAACAAAAGTTTAAAAAATCCTATAAATAAAAACGAATAAAGAAATTAAAATAGCTGTTTGCACAAAACTAAAAACCCCAATTTAAATCAATAAATTGGGGTTTTGTTATGCAAATCAAATTGCTATTTTATTAAGATTCTCTAGGAGGTCTTGGTAATAAAGCTTTTCTAGAAACTTTTTCTTTTCTAGTTTTAGGGTCAATTCCTAGGTATTTCACTTGGAATACATCGCCCATATTTACTACATCAGAAACATTTTCTGTACGTTCCCAAGCCAATTCTGACACGTGAAGTAATACTTCGTTTCCAGGAACTGCTGTATATTCTACAACCGCACCAAAATCAAGCATTTTAATTACTTTCACTTCGTAAGCTTCGTTCATTTGTGGTTTGAAAGTGATGGATTCAATTTTAGCCAATACCGCAGCAATTCCTGCAGGATCAGTTCCTAAAATTTCAATTACCCCTTCTTCATTAACCTCGTTAATTACGATGGTAGTTCCAGTAGCTTTTTGTAATTCTTGAATTACTTTTCCACCAGGTCCAATCAACGCGCCAATAAAGTTACCAGGAATAGTTCTTGTAATAATTTTTGGAGCATACTCTTTAACATCCTCTTTTGGAGATGGTAAAGTAGCCGTTAAAATATCAAGAATATGTAAACGTCCATCACGAGCTTGAGCCAATGCTGCTTCCATAATTTCATATTTCAATCCGTCAATTTTGATGTCCATTTGACAAGCGGTAATTCCTTCTGAAGTTCCTGTTACTTTGAAATCCATATCTCCTAAATGATCTTCATCACCTAAAATATCAGATAATACTGCGAAACGTTCTCCGTCAGTAATTAATCCCATTGCAATTCCAGAAACAGGACGAATCATTTGAATTCCAGCATCCATTAATGATAATGTACCTGCACATACGGTAGCCATTGAAGAAGAACCATTCGATTCTAATACTTCAGAAACGACACGAATTGTATAAGGACAATCAGCTGGAATCATATTTTTTAACGCTCTTTGAGCTAAGTTTCCGTGACCAACTTCTCTTCTTGAAGTTCCTCTTAATGGACGAGCTTCTCCTGTAGAAAATGGAGGGAAATTATAGTGCAAGTAGAATTTTTCTTCTCCTTGTTCAGATGGAGAATCTATTTGGTTGGCTTCTCTTGAAGTTCCTAAAGTAGCTGTTGCTAATGCTTGAGTTTCTCCACGAGTAAACAATGCCGATCCGTGCACCGATGGTAAATAATCAACTTCACACCAAATTGGTCTGATTTCAGTTGTTTTTCTACCGTCCAAACGAGTTCCTAAATCTAAAGTTACGTTACGAACTGCTTCTTTATTCGTTTTATAAAAATATTTAGATACTAAATCGCCATTTTCTGCTAATTCTTCTTCAGTAAACAACGCTTTTACTTCTTCTTTTACAGCGTCAAATGCAGCTGAACGTTCATGTTTTGCTGAACCTTTACTTGCAATAGCATAGATTTTATCATATGCTGCAGCTTTAACTTTAGCATAAATGGCATCGTCAGATTTTTCTTGCTCGTAAGCACGAACTTCTTTTTTCCCGAATGCTTTTGCTAATCTTTCTTGTGCTGCAATTTGGTTTTTGATGTGCTCGTGAGCAAATTTAATTGCGCTGACCATTTCTGCTTCTGAAATTTCTTTCATTTCACCTTCTACCATTGCGATAGAATCTGTTGAAGCTCCAATCATCATATCGATATCTGATAATTCTAATTGTGCACGACTTGGGTTAATGATGAATTTACCATCAATTCTTCCCACTCTAGCTTCTGAAATTAAAGTTTCAAATGGGATATCAGATAATGCCAATGCTGCTGAAGCGGCTAATCCTGCTAATGCATCTGGCATAACATCATCATCATGAGACATTAATTGAATCATCACTTGCACTTCTGCATGATAATCACTTGGGAAAAGTGGGCGTAATACACGGTCAACTAATCTCATTGTTAGCACTTCGTTATCACTTGGACGCGCTTCTCTTTTGAAGAAACCACCAGGAAAACGACCTGCTGCTGCAAATTTTTCACGATAATCTACCGTTAATGGTAAAAAATCAATACCTGGACTTGCTTTTCTTGATGATACAACTGTTCCTAAAATAACAGTTTTACCAATTCTTACTACTACAGAACCATCAGCTTGTTTTGCTAATCTTCCTGTCTCGATTGTGATGCTTCTTCCATCACCTAAATCGATACTTTCTACAAATAATTGTGGAATCATAAATTTTCCTTTTTTAATTTTACATTGGTTTTTCTGCCTGTCGACAGAGTTGTTGTGTTGTTGTAGTGATTGCTAATAATCCAATGAAAAACCAAACTTTTTTAACTTCTATTTGCCTTAAGGCTAAAAACAAAAAGAGGCGCGTGGGCACCTCTTTTTTATTGATTATTTTCTAATATTCAATACTTTGATAATCTCACGATATCTGTTAATTTCGGTTTTCTTCAAGTAGTCTAATAAACTTCTTCTTTTACCTACTAATAATACTAATGAACGCTCGGTATTATAATCGTGACGATTTTTTTTCAAATGCTCTGTCAAATGACTAATTCTGTAAGTGAAAAGTGCGATTTGCGCTTCCGATTTACCAGTGTTAGTTTTTTCTCCGTGTTTAGCGAAGATCTCTTCTTTAATCTCTTTAGTTAAATACATTCCAATATTTGTTTAATGATTTTTATGTATGTCTTACAGCTATTATAAGACCGGGCAAAAGTACTATTTATTTTTTAATTACCAAATAAAAATCAATCTCTATTGCTAATTTATAATTATCTGATAATCAGTTGCTAAAATTCCTACCAAAAAATAGTATATAAAACAGCAATTATCGATACCACAATTGACACAAGTTTTCATTTCATTTTTGAAATTTCATTTCAAATTATTGGAGTTTAAAAGTAGTTGTCGCCGATTGTAATCCAGGTGATTTTGCTTCTAATTTTATTGCTCCCCTATTTTTTCCTGATTGAATAATAATCTGGCACTTGCCATTGAAAGCGCTTCTTTTCCATTCACCTTCTTGGCATTTGTCCTGTTCGTGAGAACTGGGATCTCCGTTGCCCACGCCGATAATTTTAGCATTTCCACTTAGGGCAAACTCGATTAAATTATTAGCGCCTGGAACCGCCCTCCCTTGCTCATCTTCCAAAGAAATAGTTACAACAGTAGCATCTTTTCCATCGGCAAGTAGCATTGTTTTATCTGGCGAAAGAATTACTTTTGTGGCTTGACCAGTAGTTTCTAGCTTGGTTGTTAATTTCTTTCCTTTTTTATAAGCTATTGCTTCTAAAATTCCCGGTTCATAATTTACTTCCCATTGCAAATGACTGTTTCTTGGCATCGCTTTTTTACCTAGACTTTTTCCATTCAAAAATAATTCTACATCATCAGCATTGGTATTCACCCAAACATCAATTGGTTTACCGATTTTATCGGGCCAATTCCAATGTGGTGAAACATGTAAAACATCTTTATCGGTCCACCAACTTTGATAATAATAATAGATGTTTTTTGGGAATCCACATACATCCATTATTCCAAAATGAGAATTAATATTAGGCCATTTAAAAGGCGTTGGCTCCCCGCGATAATCAAAACCGGTCCATACAAAACCACCTAACCAATACTTATTTTCGGCAGCCAATTTCCACCAAGTCTCTGCTTTACTAGCCCACCATGGCGCGGTGATATCTTGGTCTGGAACATAAGCTTTTATGGAATCGGTTACATAAATTCCTCTTGTAGTTACCGTGCTTCCCATTTCTGTTCCCAATATGGGTTGGTTTGGATGGTCTCTATGGTAATCTGAAACGGCATATTGTCGGTAGTTGAAACCACGAATTGGGATAACTTCGTTAACCCCATTAAAATCATTTCCCATATCGGCAGCATAGGTACTTGTTCGAGAAGGATCAATTTCTTTTTGGATTGCCAATAGCGATTGAGCGATTTTTTTACCGTATTCATTTCCTTGAATGTTTTGTTCTTCATTTCCAATGGACCATAAAAATACGGAGGCATGGTTTCGATCACGAATTAGTAACCGTTTAAATTGATCTTTGTATTCGGGACTGCTGTTAAGTAATCTGTGTTCGTCTAGTACTAGCATTCCCAAGCTATCACAAGCTTCTAAAAGTTCTGGAGTAGGAGCATTGTGACTCGCTCTGTAGGCATTCGAACCCATTTCTTTCAATAATTTTATTCTGTAATATTGAAGATAATCAGGGAGTGCACTTCCAATTCCAGCATGATCTTGGTGGTTATTGGTACCCTTAATTTTTACTGATTTGCCATTAAGAAAAAATCCTTCGGTAGCATCAAATTTAAATGTTCGTATCCCAAATCTTGTTTTTGATTGTTGGACAATTTTGTTTCCAACCTTTATAACTGAAATTACTTTGTATAAATAGGGATCTTCTATCGACCAAAGACGAGAATTTAGAACCCTTAATTTTTGTTTGATTACGGTATTTTTATTTGCATTCAAGCGAACATTGGTTTCAGTTGTTTTCGCAATAATTTTTCCATTTCTATCGGTAATGTAAGAATAAGTGATGCAATTTGATGAAATAATATTGCTGTTTTCAATGGTAGTTTCAATAGTTACCGAAGCAGTCTTGTCTTTTAATTGGGTAGTTATGTAAACGCCATTTTCAGGAATAAAAATTTTCTCTGTCATATTTAACCAAACGTGTCTATAAATTCCCGCGCCTTCATAAAACCAACCTTCATTTTGAGTGGCATCAACGCGAATAACAATTACATTTTCAGTTTCGAAATTCATATAATCAGTTACATCATATGAACTTCCAATATAGCCGCTAAAATTTGTACCAACATAAAAACCATTAATCCAAATGGCAGCATTTCTATAAATGCCGTCAAATTGTAATTCAAAACGGTTATTACTATTTGATTTATCAATGGTAAAATGTTTTCTATACCAACCAATACTAGTTTCAGGATAAGCTCCGCCAACAGGTTTGTAGCCGTGGCTATCCATAATAGGAGTATCTGATTTTTCAAATGGCAGCGAGACCACCCAGTCGTGAGGCACATTAATTTTACTCCAGGTAGAATCTACAAATTTTGGATTTACAATAGTAGTATCATAAACATTCGATTTATGAAATAAAAGTACATTTCCATAATTGAAATCTTTACTTGGATCTGCAGAATTTCCAAAATGAAACCTCCAATCTTCATCAAGGCTAATTTTATTTTGAGCAAATGAAGTATAACTTATAAATAAAATGGAAATAAAAAAAGCTATTTTACTGATGGATTGCAACATAATTTTAATCATTTTATGATATTAATTTCTAAAAGCATCCAAAGCAGTGGAAGGCTTTCCGTTTGATTGCCAACAGTTTAATTGGTATCCGCTCCACGTTTTTTCACCTTCAGGTTCCCAATAAATTACCCCAAGCCCTTTTTGATTAGGCACATTTCTAACCGCATTAATAGTTGCCGTAAGCATGTCTTTTGTGTTTTGAACTAAGGTATAATCGCCACCAACTTCTACCACCATAACTTCTTTATTGTAGCGAGTAACCATATCGTTCAAATTATTTTGTAGATCGGCAATTGTAACTGTGTAATCGCTATTTAACCAATAAGGATAGTAGGAAAGACCAATAACATCATATTTCACATTGTTAGTTCTTGCATTATCAAAAAACCACCTAAAACGAGAATTGTTATTACCTTGATCAATATGAATTATTACTTTAATCGTTGGATCAATCGCTTTTGTTGCATCATAACCTTTATTTAAGAGTTGAGCAAGTTGCCCAAAATTGGTATAATTTCCTTCTGGCCATAACATTCCACCTGGAATTTCATTACCTACTTGAACCCATTCAGGAGTTACACCCGCAGTTTTTAATGCGGTTAATACTTCAAATGTGTGGTTGTAAACATCAGTCAATAATGTTGAAAAAGTGTGATTTGCCCAAGCTGCTGGTTTTGTTTGATGTGCTGGATCTGCCCAAGTATCGCTATAATGAAAGTCAATCATAATGCGCATTCCCAAGTTTTTAGCTCTTACCGCCATCGCTACGGTTTCGTCTTTGCTACAATGTCCGTTAATTCGGTCATTAGATGGATTTACAAAAACACGCAATCGAATGGTATTCATTCCACGGTCTTTTAATAACTGTAAACCGTTTTTTTCAGTTCCGTCAGCATCGTAAAATCGGTAACCTGTTGCTTCCATTTGTGACAACCAACCCACATCTGCACCTTTTGCAAAAGTATTTGTAATAATTGGCGTAGGATCTGTAGTCTGAGATTTACTGCATGAAGAAAATAGCATTGATATTAACAGTGTTAATTGAAGTACTACTTTTGAGTTGGAATTATTCATAGTTTTATATTTTTTTTGAAAAATTAATAATCATTTTATTTTTCTATTTTTAAATTTGCTCCAAAATAGTCTAAACAACTAAAATAACTTTGCAATTTCATTATTTACGAACTCCAAAAACCGCTCATCGTAAGCAGTAAAAGGATCTAAAACATTAGAATCGATATCAATTTGACCTATATTTACTCCATTTACAAATAATGGAACTACGATTTCCGATTTTACAGTAAAACTACAGGCGATATAATTGTCTTGGGCAGCAACATCAGGAACTACAAAATTATTATTTGAAACCGCCACTTGACCGCAAATTCCTTTTCCAAATGGAATTACGGTATGATCCGTTGGAGCTCCCACATAGGGTCCTAAATGTAAAGTTTGAGTTGTAGGATTTGCAAAATAAAATCCAACCCAGTTGTAATGCGCAACATTTGCCTCTAAAAGCGCACAGATTTGCAATAACTTCTCCTCTCGAGAAGCCTTTTGAGCAGTTACAATTTCAATAACTAAAGGTTGTATTTCGGAAAAAGTCATAATTTTTATTTTTACAAAAGTATTTAATTGCAGTCATCTTTTTTTATATAAATTTGTTAAAAATTATAATTGTGAAGAATTATTGGATTCAATACAAACCATTTCTACTTTTCTTAGTTAAATTTATTTTTTCCTATTTGGTTTTAACCATTGCCTATCAATATTATTTAAATCAATTTGATATTAAAAACAATGAAGTTGACGATTTTACCAAGTTAGTTGCCTCCCAAGTGGAACAAGTACTTATATTCTTTAATTGTGATGCCCACATCGAACTTCATACTACTGAACCTAGTTATAAGTTTTTTTATAATGGGAAATTTATTTCAAGAATTATTGAAGGGTGTAATGCTTTAAGTGTAATTATTTTATTTATCTCTTTTGTGATTGCATTTTCAGGAAAAATCAAAAACACGATTTACTTTATTGTAGCAGGTAGTTTTATCATTCATATTTTAAATATTACAAGAATTGCGCTTTTAATGGTTGCCTTTTATAATTTCCCTGAAGCCAATTTTATTTTACATGATATTTTATTTCCATTAGTTATTTATGGAACTGTTTTTATTTTATGGATAATCTGGGTAAATAAATTTTCATTCTATGCTAAAGAACCTGCTAAATAATAAAATCAAAGTTTTTGTTTTGTTATTATTGGTGCTCGTTTTAGCATCAATCAGAATATTCGAGGAATCGCTTTTCTACGATCCTTATTTGGATTATTTCAAGACCGATTTCACTAATTTTCCAATGCCTGTTGTAGATAAGTTGAGTTTGTTTTTAAGCTTGGTTTTTAGATATTCATTAAATTCAATAGTTTCAATTGCATTCATTCAAATAGCGTTCAATGACATTAATTTCACCAAATTTGCTTCCGTTTTATATGGAATTTTATTTGTCATTTTAATAATAGTTTTTTATGTTGTGTTAGCATTTTTTGCCGATGAAAGTAAAATGGAATTGTTTTATATCCGAAGGTTTTTAATCCAGCCACTATTTTTACTATTATTTATTCCGGGCTATTTAATTCAAAAAAGAGTAAATTAATTTTATCATAATATTTATTTTCATTTTATAATATCGTTTACCTTTGCATTATGAATTTCAGAAAACACATTTGTATAACTTTAGCTTTCTTATTGTTGGTTTCCAACATCGGATTTGCATTTAATGTACATTACTGTGGCGATGAAATTGCTTCTGTTTCAATAAAAACCTCATTTTTATCAGAAAACACAGAGAAAAATTGTTGTGGCGAAATAGAAAAAAAATCCAATTGTTGCGACAATAAGGTACTCCATTTTCAAAAAAAATCGGAAACGTCATTATCACATTTATTTTTTCAAATAGCCGATTTTCAATTACCTAATTATGATTGGAAACTAAATTCTTCAGTTACAATTTCGAATTTTAAAATAAATTCAATCGCAACTTATTTTTGTGATGCCAATGCACCGCCTTATTTTAAGTTGTATTCCCAATATATATTCTACGCTTAATTTTTATGTTTTGAAAATTAATCACTTTTCACGTGGTTATAAATCATTATTAATATAAAAATTATAAAATGCAAAAAAAAAATTCAATACTATTATTGCTGTTTTTTTATTCTTTTAGTTCCTTTTCACAAGATACTTTAAAGGAAATAAAAGTTCAAAATTTTAGTAAAAGTTTGCAAAAATCTTTAAAACTAACTACCAATACCACCCTACTTTCAAGTAAAGAATTATTGAAGGCGGCCTGCTGTAATTTGGCCGAGAGTTTTGAAACCAATCCGTCAATAGACGTCAATTTTTCAGATGCGTTAACGGGAACCAAACAAATAAAAATGCTTGGTTTAACAAGTCCGTATTTAATGATTACTGAAGAAAACATTCCATCAGTTCGAGGTGCTTCTCAAGCTTACGGGTTGTCATTTACCCCCGGAACATGGGTGGAAAGTATCCAAATTACCAAAGGTGCAGGGAGTGTTGTGAACGGTTATGAAAGTGTTTCAGGTCAAATAAATACCGAATTAATCAAGCCCAATAAAGACATTCCATTTTTTGTAAATGCTTACGGATCTTCTGATTCACGATTCGAATTAAATACTCATTTTAATAAAAAAATATCGGATAAATGGAGTTCCAGTTTGTTCCTTCATGGCAATACTAGAATCGCCAAAAATGACATGAACAATGATGGATTTCTAGACAATCCATTGGGGAAACAAATCAACATTTTAAATCGTTGGCAATACACAAATGCTGAAAAAGGTTGGATTAGTTTTGTTAATTTCCGATATATGAATGATAAAAAACAAACGGGGCAATTGGAGTTTGTTCCAAATCGAGATCGACTTACAACCAATTTTTGGGGCTCGGAAATCAATACTGAAAGAATAGATGTTTCCACTAAATTAGGGTACGTTTTTCCGGACATGCCTTTTCAAAGTATCGGTTTTCAAAATGCATTTAACAGCCATGATCAGGAGTCATATTTTGGATTAAGCCGTTATAACATTAAACAAAAAAGCTATTATTCCAATTTGATTTTCAATTCAATTATTGACAATACAATGAATAAATTTTCAACAGGAATAAATTTTGCTTATGATAAATATGAAGAGTTTGTAAACCTATTTGATCATAGTAGAACAGATAATTCTATTGGAGCATTTTTTGAATATACCTATGATAATACTAGTAATTTTAGTGTCATATTAGGTGGTAGATTTGACAACCACAATAGGATAGGTACTTTTTTCACCCCTCGATTGCATGTTCGATACAATCCTTGGGAAAAAGGAGTATTTCGTTTATCTGCAGGTCGCGGAATTCGAAGTGCTAATATTTTTGCAGAAAACCAACAACTATTTGGAAGTTCAAGAAACTTCGAAATTTTGAATTCAAATGGAAAAATATATGGATTAAATCCTGAAATAGCTTGGAATTATGGACTTAGTTTTTCTCAAAAATTTATACTTTTGAATAAAAATGGAGATTTCGGATTTGATTTCTACAGAACTGATTTTCAAAACCAAGTGGTGGTGGATCTATATCAAGGACCGCAACAAGTAGTATTTTATAACTTGAATGGCAAGTCCTTTGCAAATAGTTTGCAAATAGAGTTTAATTATGAATTGGCGAAACACTTTAATTTGAGAACGGCCTATAAATATTATGATATTCAAACAGATTATCAATATGTTACTCAAGAACGACCTTTGCAAGCCAAACATCGTTTTTTTGGAAATTTGGAATTTCAAACTCATTTATTGGATGATGGAAAACAATGGAAGTTTGATTTTACAATTAATTGGCTTGGAAAACAAAGATTACCAAATACCATTTCCAACTCTGGTATCGATTCAATGCCAGATTATTCTCCTTCATTTTCAGTTATGAATATGCAAATTTCAAGAATTTTTTCTAGTATCTTTGAAATTTATGTTGGAGGAGAAAACATTGGAAATTACAAACAAGAAAAGGCAATTTTAGGAAGTAGCAATCCTTTTGGCACTTCATTTGACACTTCAATTATATACGCGCCAATATTTGGGCAAATGTATTATGCAGGATTACGATATAAAATCAAATAAAAAATTAACAATTAAAACAACAATTATGAAAAAATTAATTTTAGCAACAGTATTTATTTTAGGTGGATTTTCAATCCAAGCACAAGAGAAATTAAACAAAAATGCCAAGTATGAAATCGAGGTAAATGGCAATTGCGATATGTGTCAAGGCCGAATTCAAAAAGCTGCATTTTCGGTTCAAGGTGTCAAATCGGCGAATTGGAGTCCAGACACACACAAATTGAATTTAATTTTAAACGAAGAAAAAGCTACTATATTGGATATTAAAAAAGCGGTTGCCAAAGCAGGCTATGATACTGATGAGGTAAAAGCAACTAATGAAAATTATGATAAATTACCTGGTTGTTGCCAATACGATAGGAAATAAGAGGTTATTATAGCGTTAATTTAATTTTAAATCACAGTATTTTATTGTGTCTAAATTAAATTATAGTTACTTTCACACCCTATACAAATTTTGTTTTTTGACAAAGTAAACCAAATTATCTATGAATGATTTTGATTGGACTCAATTAGTAAATCCTGAGTTTTATATTACCCTTCAAGTTGCAGGAATCCAGGTTGGACTTTACATTGTCTTATTTATTGTTTTTGCTGAAACTGGACTTTTTGCTGGTTTTTTCCTGCCAGGCGATAGTCTTTTATTTTTATCTGGAATTTATGCTTCCGGTTCAGTTGTGGATGGGGTTTATCATCCGGGTTTAGTAGATCAATTTGTTCATATCAACAACGATTTTTTAAATGTGCTTATATTGGTTTGCTTTATTTCAATCGCAGGAATTCTAGGAAATATGGTAGGATATTGGTTTGGAGCTAAAAGTGGGTACTATCTTTTTAAGAAAGAAGATTCCTTCTGGTTTAAGAAAAAATACTTGGTTCAATCGAAAGATTTCTTTGAGAAGTATGGAGGTAAAGCGATAATCTACGCTAGGTTTTTACCAATATTCAGAACTTTTGCCCCTATAATAGCGGGAATTGTACAAATGGACAGAAAAAAGTTTATGTTTTTCAATATCTTGAGTTCGTTCTTATGGGCTTCTGTTTTAATATTTTCGGGTCATTATTTATTTGGAATTTTCTTAAATTATGGAATTAATTTGAAAAATTATATCGAGTATATTGTAATCGGAATTATTCTAATTTCAACATTACCGGTTCTAATTAAACTTTTAAAAAAATCAGTAGTTAAATAATTTAGAATAGTTTATATAAAATAAAAAATCCGCTTCATTGAAGCGGATTTTTTATTTTAGGAAAATTTTTACATCATTCCTGGCATTCCTCCACCAGCGTGGTTTCCTCCTGCATTTTCTTCTTTTATTTCTACTAAAGCACATTCGGTTGTCAAGATCATTCCAGCCACAGATGCAGCATTTTCTAATGCTACCCTAGTTACTTTTTTAGGGTCAATAATACCTGCTTTTAGCATATCTACATATTCGTCAGTTTTGGCATTATATCCAAAATCTCCTTTACCTTCTGCTACTTTAGCAACCACAACTGATCCTTCAAGACCTGCATTTTCAACAATAGTTCTCAATGGCGATTCCACTGCACGAGATATAATTTGAATTCCTGTAGCTTCATCTGCATTGTCAGCTTTTAGAGTTTTTAAAGAATCTTTAGCTCTTAATAATGCAACTCCTCCACCAGCAACAATTCCTTCTTCAACAGCAGCACGAGTTGCGTGTAAAGCGTCATCAACCCTGTCTTTTTTCTCTTTCATTTCCACTTCAGAAGCAGCACCAACATAAAGAACTGCAACTCCGCCAGCTAATTTAGCCAAACGTTCTTGCAATTTTTCTTTGTCATAATCAGAGGTTGTAGTTTCCATTTGACCTTTAATTTGGTTCACACGATTTTTGATCATATCGGCTTCGCCAGCACCACTTACTAGGGTGGTATTGTCTTTGTCGATAGTTACTCTTTTTGCTGTTCCCAACATTTCAATCGTTGTGTTTTCTAAAGTATATCCTCTTTCTTCTGAAATTACTGTTCCTCCAGTTAAGATAGCAATATCTTCCAACATTGCTTTTCTTCTGTCACCAAATCCAGGAGCTTTTACAGCTGCAATTTTCAAGGCACCACGTAATTTATTTACTACCAATGTCGATAATGCTTCACCATCCACATCTTCAGCTATAATTAACAAAGGCTTTCCTGATTGCGCTACTGGCTCTAAAACCGGTAATAATTCTTTTAAGGAAGACACTTTTTTATCGTATAAAAGAATGTAAGGATTTTCTAACTCCGCTTCCATTTTTTCAGGATTGGTAACAAAATACGGAGATAAATAACCTCTGTCAAATTGCATTCCTTCCACAACATCAACATAAGTTTCTGTTCCTTTTGCTTCTTCAACAGTAATTACACCTTCTTTTCCAACTTTTGCAAAAGCATTAGCAATCAACTCGCCAATTACTTCATCATTATTAGCGGAAATAGAAGCAATTTGTTTGATTTTTTCAGAATCACTTCCTACCACTTTTGCTTGTTTTGCTAAATCAGCAACAATAGCCTCAACCGCTTTATCGATTCCTCGTTTTAAGTCCATTGGATTTGCTCCAGCAGCAACATTTTTCAAGCCTTCTTTTACAATCGCTTGCGCTAATACAGTCGCAGTTGTAGTCCCGTCACCAGCTAAATCGTTGGTTTTAGACGCTACTTCTTTTACCATTTGAGCTCCCATATTTTCTAAAGGATCTTGTAATTCAATTTCTTTAGCTACAGTTACTCCATCTTTGGTAACGGTTGGTCCTCCAAAAGATTTCCCAATAATTACATTACGACCTTTAGGTCCTAAAGTAACTTTTACAGCATTTGCCAATGCATCAACACCACGTTTTAGTCCGTCACGTGCTTCAATATCAAATTTTATATCTTTTGCCATTTTTGTCATTGCGAGGAACGAAGCAATCTCATCCTCTTATTAAATTAATATTTTTTTATTTTATTTTTTCTCCTCCCCTTTTGGGAGGTCAGTAGGGGATTATATTATTGCCAATATATCGTCCTCACGCATAATCAAATAATCTTTACCTTCTAATTTTAATTCGGTTCCTGCATATTTTCCGTACAATACAGAGTCACCTACTTTAACGGTCATTGTATGGTCTTTTGTTCCATTTCCTACAGCAACTACAGTCCCTTTTTGAGGTTTTTCTTTTGCTGTATCTGGAATAAAAATTCCTGATGCTGTTTTTGTTTCTGCCGCTACGGGTTCAATTAGAACACGGTCTGAAAGAGGTTTGATATTTAAACTCATAATGATCTATTTAATATGTTATTTTAATTTTTATAAAAACTTAATTTCAGAAATTATGCCAATGTATTAATTATGACAATTTTACCTAAAAAAAATGCCAGCATTGTCAGGCTGGCATTATATATTTTAAAAAAAATAATTATTTGTTTGTTGGAACTGCAGGCTTAGGAGCAGCTGGTGCAGGAGCAGCTGGTGCAACAGGAGTTACAGGTGCAGGAGCAGCTTTTTGCGTTGTATCTATGATTTTAGAATCAGAATCACCGAATGAATCCGTAAAACTTAAGTAAGAAAATAATACCAAAACTGTCAGAATCATTGCTAAGAACCAAGTGCTTTTATCTAAAAAATCTGTTGTTTTTTGAACGCCGCCCATCATTTGTGAACCACCTAATGAAGAAGATAATCCACCACCTTTAGGGTTTTGAACCATAATTACTACAATTAGTAAAAAACATACTATTGTTATTAATACTAAAAAAATTGAAAATGTACTCATTGTTATTTATTATTTTGTTGTAAAATCTTAATATCCGAAATACGGTTTGCAAAGAAACTACTTTTTTCTGGATATTTCAAAATTAATATTTCATAAGCTTGTATTGCTTTGTCATATTTATTTTGCTCTAAATACACCCTCGCTAAGGTTTCGGTCATTAAATACTGACTATTCTCTGAACTTGACTCTAATTTAAAGTTTGGTTGGGCATCTTTTTTTATTGGCGGAATTTTTGGATTTGACTCAATAAATTTATCAATTAATGCTAATTTTTTCTGTTTTTCAGGGTCAATTGGAGTAGTTTTTTCTTCTTTTGGAGTAGAATCTCCTCTAACAATTGGGTGAATTTTTGATAATTGCAACCATTCTTCAAATGAATATTTCTCTGTCAATGAAAAAACCAATGGTTTTCCAATGTTTAATTTTTCTTCAATTGATGAATCTGAACTGGTTTCTTCTGTCAAAGAAGCCTCTTTTATGGAAGTTAATATAGATTGCTCCAATGAATTCTCTCTTGAACCAATTTTCTCTTCCTTAAAGATCAATTCGGTTGCATCAACCTCAATTTCATTTATTTCCGCTAATTTTTGCTTGTATTGATTTTTATCAATTCTTGTAAATGTGTCTGAAATTATAAAATCGAATAAAATGCTACGATCTGTTGTATGAGCAGCAGTATTTTTTAATTCATAATTATAACGGAAACTCTCTTCATTGTACAAACCTTTTAATCGCAATGCTCTCGCACTTTGAAAATAAGGAAACTCCTCAACTATTTTTTCCAATGACGAAGTCTGCTTGTCATTGATAGCGTTAGGGTTATTTATTAAAGTTAAGTATTCGGTTATATTCATTTTAAATAATCAGTTGATTACCATTTTGCTAACGATTCATTGAAAATGTCTTGAGTAATTCTTTCAAAAATAATATCTAAATTTTGAGTCAGTTTTGCCCCAACTAACTGGTTTGCCCCATCATAATCATTATAAAAAGAAAATCGTTTCTCAAAATTATCGGCTTCTTTATTTTTATTGGTAAACCTTACATTTATTGTAATTGACAATCTATTTTGCGCGGCTCTTTGATCGGCAGTTGCGGTCATTGGACTAATTCTATAGTCTACAATTTCACCTTCATAAACTAAATCTCCGTTGGAACTGGTTAAATTTAGGTTGGTTTGATTTTGAATTAAATTCTGCAACCGCTGTGTGAATATACGTTCAATTCCCGGCTCAATTAGAGGCGAGTTATTTTGAAAATAGTTTACTTGAAATGATTTTGCATCAATTTTTCCTGTACCCGTAAAATTATATACGGAACAACTACTAAATGTTAACAGTAAAATAAATGCGATTATGAAGTTTATTTTTTTCATTATAGTTTTAAAATTCAAAGATATTCAAAAATAATTGACATTTAACAATTACCATTTTAAAGATCAAATTGCTTTATTTTCCGGTACAACGTTCTTTCAGAAATTCCCAATTCATCCGCGGCTGCTTTTCTTTTACCTTTATTTTTTTCTAATGATTTTTTAATCATTTCAATTTCTTTTTGTTCCAGTCTTAACACTTCTTCCTCTACATCTTCAACGGTTTCGGCTAATAGATAGTTGTCGTCATGATCTTTAAATTCTACAATTTCAACTTTTTTATTGACAGGAATTAATGCTAATTCTTCTTGTTCTTCAAACTCAATTTCATTGTCACTTTCCTTATTGCCATAAATTTTTTGTATTAAATGCTGGTTCGTTTCTTGCACTTTCGAAGCGCCATTTTTCAATAATTCTAAAGTCAGCTTTTTCAAATCGTGTAAGTCACTTTTCATATCGAATAACACTTTGTACAAAATTTCCCTTTCATCTCTAAAATCACTCTTGTTCTTTTTATCTTTAATTACTGAGGGTAAATGGGTGCTTTCATCAGGCAAATACGATTGTAAAGTTGCTGCAGTTATTTCTCGATTGGTTTCTAAAACCGATATTTGTTCCGCCACATTTCGTAATTGTCTGATATTTCCACTCCAGCGAAATTGCAATAACGTTTGAATTGCAAAATCATCTAATTTTATAGCTGGCATTTTATATTTATGAGCAAAATCAGATGCAAATTTTCTAAATAACAGATGAATGTCGTCTTTTCGTTCCCTTAAAGGCGGAAGCGCAATATCTACTGTACTCAATCGATAATATAAATCTTCTCTGAATTTCCCTTTATCTATAGCGTCAAACAAATTTACATTGGTAGCAGCCACAATCCTAACATTCGTTTTTTGAACTTGTGAAGAACCCACTTTAATAAATTCCCCATTTTCTAAAACACGCAGTAATCTAACTTGAGTTGTCAATGGCAATTCGCCCACTTCATCTAAAAAAATAGTTCCTCCGTCGGCCACTTCAAAATAGCCTTCTCGAGTTCCCGTTGCACCTGTAAAAGAGCCTTTTTCATGTCCAAAAAGTTCACTATCAATAGTTCCTTCAGGAATTGCACCGCAGTTTACGGCAATGTATTTTCCATGTTTTCTATGCGAAAGCGAATGGATAATTTTTGGAATATTCTCTTTTCCAACACCACTTTCTCCCGTTACCAATACGGAAATGTCCGTTGGCGCCACTTGAATCGCTTTTTCAATTGCGCGGTTTAGCTTTGGGTCATTCCCAATAATTCCAAACCGCTGTTTTGTTGATTGAATTGTTTCCATAATGTCATTATAAAAGTTTTCTTTGTTTAAGGTTTAATGTTCTCGAAATATGAAGAACTTTCAAACCTAAACTTTCAAGCTTTGTTTACTTTTCGACTTTTTTCAGTGTATCTTTTAACTGTTCTGTCTTTTCAACTTTCTTCTTTGGAAAATAAGTTCTAATAATAAAAAAGGTAGAACCAAATCCTATTATAAATGTAACAATTGCGATAAGTATATTTTTTTTGGTCATTTTTTGTTATATAATTAAATTTGTTTAATTAGTGGCTAACACCTAATTCATCTCACTCAATCCAACTGCTTCACCCTTCAACGTTCCACTCGTACAACTCAGAATTTTCACCTTCACAAAATCTCCTATTTTATAATTTTCCTTTGGAAAAACCACTGTAATGCTTTGAGAATTTCTTCCTGAAAATTCCTCAGCCGATTTTTTTGAAACCTTTTCAACCAAAACTTCTACGGTTTTTCCTATGAATTCTTCACTGCGAAACCATGCGTGTTTTTGTTGTAAATCGACTATTTCTTGTAATCTTCGTGCTTTAATTTCTTCCGTAACATCGTCCTCCATTTTGCGACAAGCTAATGTTCCTGGGCGTTCAGAATACGAATACATATATCCAAAATTGTATTTTACATAGTCCATCAAACTCAAAGTATCCTGATGATCTTGCTCTGTTTCTGTTGGAAAACCAGCAATCATATCTTGAGAAATAGAACAATCTGGAATAATAGTTCTAATCTTGTCAATCAAAGTCATGTACTCTTCGCGAGTGTGCAAACGATTCATTTCCTTCAAAATTCGGTTACTTCCTGATTGAACGGGAAGGTGAATGTGCTTACATATATTATCATATTTAGCAATAATATGCAAAACACTCTCGTGCATGTCCTGTGGATTCGATGTCGAAAATCGAATTCTCATTTTAGGAAATGCAACCGCTACCATTTCTAATAATTGATCAAAATCAACCGCGGTTGCTTTTTGCATTTCACTAGCATTGGTAAAATCCTTCTTCAATCCGCCGCCATACCATAAATAACTATCCACATTTTGACCTAAAAGCGTAATTTCTTTGAACCCTTTATCCCATAAATCTTGAATTTCCGATAAAATACTCTGCGGTTCTCTACTTCGTTCCCGCCCTCTGGTAAAAGGAACTACGCAAAAAGTACACATATTATCGCAACCTCTCGTAATCGAAACCAAAGCCGTAATTCCGTTGCTCATCAATCGAACTGGCGAAATATCACCGTAGGTTTCATCTTTAGACAAAATCACATTAATTGCATCGCGACCTTCCTCAACTTCATTCAACAAATTTGGTAAATCTTTATACGCATCAGGACCTACAACCAAATCCACTATTTTCTCTTCCTCTAAAAATTTGTCTTTCAATCGCTCTGCCATACAACCCAAAACGCCCACTTTCATCTTCGGATTAATGCGTTTCACGGCATTGTATTTTTCCAACCGCTTGCGAATAGTTTGCTCCGCTTTATCACGAATCGAGCAGGTATTTACCAATACCAAATCCGCTTCTTCTAATGTTTGCGTGGTATTGTACCCTTCATTCAATAAAATTGAGGCTACAATTTCACTGTCAGAAAAATTCATAGCGCAACCGTAACTTTCAATATAAAGTTTTTTAGTATTTTGAGGTTTAGGTTCTAAAACAAGACTTTCCCCTTGCTTACT
>CAIJFC010000336.1 GCA_903819815.1 uncultured Bacteroidota bacterium | reverse complement strand
CAGTCGACGTGTGGTGTATAACTTGGTTTGTACTTGCCTCTTAAAATCATTGCGACTTTTGAAGCAAGACGACCTAAGTTATGACCATCTGCATCAACAATGATCCATTCCTTTGTAACGGTGGCTTTGCTTGCTGATTGTGTCTTGTAGCTTAATGCGTCCATAATATTTTTTTAATTAAACATTCCATCCCCAATAAAAAGGGGTTGCAAAAGTACAATTATTTATTTTAAATACAAATACCTGATTAAGATTATTTTAAAAATATTTAATAGCCATATATATCATTATTATAAGGAGCAAATTTCATCAGCCTATTTAACAATAGTTACCTACTTTTTATATCAAATTAATTTTGTAAAATTTCAATTTAGCTGTTTTTTATATGCTATTTAAGTTAAAAGAGTATTTATTTTTAATTATTTTATTCATTTATCGTACTTTTGCACATAATTTAATTTCAATGAAAGCTAAAGCTACTTTAAAACAAATTGCCAAAGAACTTCTAGTTTCTGTTTCTACAGTTTCTAAAGCTTTAAACGATAGTCCTGAAATTAGTACTCAAACTAAAATCAGAATTAAAGAATATGCAAAACTTAAAAATTACAAACCAAACGTTATTGGGATCAATTTAAAAAGTAGAAAAACAAAAACTATTGGAGTAATTATTCCTAATATTTTAAATTCCTTTTTTGCAAAAGTCTTCACAGGAATTGAAAAAGTAGCTGAATCTAAAGGATATAATGTAATAATGTGCATTTCTAATGAATCGATTGAAAAGGAAATTCACGCATTGGAAATTTTAAGTAATGGAACTATTGACGGATTTATATTGTCTATTTCTAAGGAAGCCCAAACGTTAAATGAATACGAGCATTTTAAGGAAATTATTAATGATGGCACTCCAATTGTCATGTTCGACAGAACCTCTGATGATGTGGATTGCGACAAAGTAATTGTGGATGATTTTGATTCTGCAAGAAATGCAACCCAACATTTAATTGATTTAGGTTGCAAAAAAGTAGCTTTATTTTCATCAATTGATAATTTGAGTGTTGGAAAACTAAGACATGAAGGATACCTAAAAGCACTTCAAGACAATAACTTTCCAATTGATGAAAATTTAATTGTTAGAACAGAATCAGAGGAAGATTCAAAATTAAAAATTCAAACTCTTTTTGAAAACCATAAAATAGATGGAATTTTTGCAATAGATGAAAATGATTCCGTTGCCGCCTTAAAATTTGGATTAAAATTTGGATACCAAATACCAGAAAACCTTTCTATAATTGGTTTTGCAGATGGAATTTTGGCCTCTCGACGTTTGTCCCCAAGTCTAACAACTGTTAGTCAGCATGGTCCAGAAATTGGAGAAGCTGCTGCAAAACTCCTAATTGAAAGATTAGAAAATACCAATTTAGACGAAGAAATCGTTTATAATACTACGGTAATTAAAACCGAATTACGAGATAGAGAATCTACGAAGAAGGTAAAATAATTCCTTTTTTCTTGTCGTCTTTCCAGGTCACATAGCCCAACATCGCATTAATAAGGTAGAATAAATATTTTATTACATTGGCGATATTCATGATCATCACACTCTGCACAATCTTCGATAAATTATAGGTTTGCCACATAATCCAATTGTCAGGATACATTCTACTATTATTAAAAGTACCTCCAAAACTGATTCCTGCAGGAACTGCTATAGCAAAAAACAATGCCCAATCGATTGGCTTGTCACTTAAATACTTAAATCCTATATAGTTCAAAACAAGGGATAAAGCCATTCCAAAAAACAAATTTCTATAAAAAATGCCGTCAATGCTATTTAGAATTCTCTTTTCTTTCCAAATTCTGAAAGCAAAATAATTTCCAAAAAATGAAATAGGGTAGGTTAATATTGCTGCGATATTTCCTAATAAATAGTCAATTACACCGCTTAAAGCTGTATTTAGAGTTCCAATAAAATTCCCAATATTATTTTTCTTAGTTACCAAACGAGTTGAAATCATCGAAAAACCAACATTAATAATTGAAAAAATTCCTAGTGGAAATTTGTAATCTATTGAATTGAAATGAATCGTTACTTCGGATTTATGATACCCTAAATATACGGAACCAATTAGCACAATTACCAAACCAATTATATCTAAATACTGACTATTTGTAATGGATTTTATCGTTTTTATGGACTTTTCTGAAAGTGAAAACATGGTGATTTTTTAAATAATGAATTATAATTAATGCGCCGCCAGCCAATCGTTACCTTCCCCAATTTCAACAATCAACGGAACATTTAAGGTAAATGCATTTTCCATTTCATTTTTAATCATCGGTTTGATTTTCTCCAATTCTGATAAATGAACGTCAAAAACTAACTCATCATGCACTTGCAAAAGCATTTTACTTTTCCAATTTTCTGTGTTTAGTTTTTTATGAATATTAATCATGGCAATTTTTATAATATCGGCCGCACTTCCTTGAATAGGAGCATTCACCGCATTTCTTTCTGCACCACCGCGAACAATGGCGTTTTGCGAATTGATATCCTTTAAATAACGACGTCTTCCGAGAATAGTTTGCACATAACCGTTTTCTCTTGCAAGTTGAATTTGGTTATTGATATAAGATTTCAAACTTGGATACGTTTGATAATACGCTTCAATTAATGCCGCACTTTCAGCTCTAGAGAGCGAGGTTTGATTGCTCAATCCAAAAGCAGAAACGCCGTATATAATTCCAAAATTTACCGTTTTAGCATGACTTCTTTGTTCGCGTGTCACTTCTTCCAAAGGCACATTGAAAACTTTTGAAGCCGTAGCCTTGTGAATATCTTCATTATTAAGGAACG
The DNA here is from genome assembly GCA_903819815.1 of uncultured Bacteroidota bacterium. GTDB lineage: Bacteria > Bacteroidota > Bacteroidia > Flavobacteriales > Flavobacteriaceae > Flavobacterium. Next base: position 16,736 of record CAIJFC010000336.1, on the reverse strand, counting down.
AATTAATCATATTTTCTTCGCCACTTAAAGCCGCAATAATTCGAAGTTCTATTTGAGAATAATCGGCAGAAACTAAAGTATAATTTTCATCACGAGCCACAAAAGCTTTTCTAATTTGACGACCTCTTTCTGTTCGAATCGGGATATTCTGTAAATTCGGATTATTAGAACTTAACCTTCCCGTTGCCGCCACAGTTTGCATATAATCGGTGTGAATTCGTTTTGTGACTGCGTCAACTTGGTTTGGCAATGCATCAACATAAGTGTTTTGCAACTTCACCAATTGTCGCCAATCTAAAATTGCTTTTACAATTTCATGCTCCTTAACCAAATAATTTAATATTTCTTCGCCGGTCGCATATTGACCTGTTTTTGTCTTTTTTTGTTTGGCACCACCAATTTTTAATTTGTCGAAAAGGATGTCTCCTAATTGTTTCGGCGAAGCCAAATTGAATTTTTCACCTGCAATTTCATAAATGGTAGTTTCGAGTTTTTGGATGTCATTTCCTAAATCGTGCGACAACGATTTTAAGAAATCAACATCTACTCGAATGCCTTCTTTTTCCATTGCTGCCAATACTTTTACCAATGGAATTTCAATTTCGTCGAACAGTTTTTTGGTCTCCGTTTTATCTAATTCTAAGGTAAAATTCTCTTTTAATTGCAACGTTACATCGGCATCTTCAACGGCATATTCTTTGATTTCTTCCAAAGGGACGTCACGCATAGAAAGCTGATTTTTCCCCTTCTTACCAATTAAATCTTCAATTGATTTCGGTGAATATTTTAAATACGTTTCCGATAAAATATCCATATTATGACGCATGTCAGGATTAATCAAATAATGCGCAATCATCGTGTCAAACAATTTTCCTTTAACAGAAATAGCATAATTGGAGAGTATTTTTAAATCGTATTTTAAGTTTTGACCAATTTTTTCAATGCTTTCATTTTCAAAAAAAGGAATGAATTTATTGACTAAAATTTGTGCCTCCTCTTGATTTTCTGGAAAGGGAACATAAAACCCTTTTCCTTTTTCATACGAAAATGAAATCCCCACTAATTCGGCGTGCAACGCATCAAGTCCAGTAGTTTCAGTATCAAAACATACAGAAGTTTGACTTTGTAAATTTTGCAATAGCAATTTTACGGCCAATTCTCCTTGAATAGTTTGGTAAAAATGGGTTGTATTTTCTAATGTATTATAATATTGATGGCGCGTTTCATCGGTAGTTTCATCTTGTTGCGTACTTCCAAAAAGATCAAACTGCTCTTCGTTTTTAGTCCCGATAGCTTTCGGGAGTGGTTTTTTGTATAATTTGGCTTCGTCAACCTGATTGAGTGGTGAACCTCCTCCTTTTTTGAAAATAGCGTCAAATTGTTCTGCCATTCTTCTGAATTCTAATTCATTGAATAAGGCATCCGTTTTTGCAACATCCGGAGTGGATAATTCGTAATCATTTTCATCAAATACTACTGGGCAATCTAAAAGTATAGTGGCTAATTTTTTTGACAAAATTCCTTTTTCTTTGTTGGCTTCAATAGTGTCTTTCATTTTTCCAGTAAGCTTATCGGTATTGGCCAATAAATTTTCCATGGTGCCAAATTCTTTCAAAAATTTCTTCGCGGTTACTTCACCTACGCCAGGAAGTCCAGGGATATTATCGGCAGCATCACCCATCATTCCTAAGAAATCGATTACTTGTTCTGGCCTTTCAATTTCAAATTTATCAAGTACTTCAGGAATTCCCCATATCTCAATTCCATTTCCCATTCGGGCAGGTTTGTACATAAATATGTTTTCGGAAACCAATTGTGCAAAATCTTTATCGGGGGTAACCATGAAAACTTTATAGTTTTGTTTTTCGGCCTGTTTTGCAATGGTTCCAATTAAATCGTCGGCTTCAAAACCTTTTACTTCAATAATGGGAATGTGCATCGCCTTCAATAATTCTTGTATATAAGGAACCGCAATTTTAATGGCGTCGGGAGTTGCGTCTCTATTGGCTTTGTATTCTGGAAAAATATCATTTCGTAAATCACTTCCTCCTTTATCAAATGCTACGGCTAAATGATCCGGTTTTTCCCTTTTGATTACATCCATCAATGAATTCATAAAACCCATAATTGCGGAAGTATCCAGTCCTTTTGAATTGATTCTAGGGTTTTTTATGAAGGCATAATATCCTCGGAAAATTAATGCATAAGCATCTAATAGGAACAATCGTTTTTGAGTTGACATATAATGTAAAGTGTATTTTAATGTGTAAAAATAATCAATCGAAATTTAAAGAATACAATTCAAGTTAATTTTTATTTAATAGAAGTAACATTTGTTTTATTTATTCGTTATTTTGTATAAAATTTTTTTGAATGGCTTTCAGAATCCTCATCCTTTGTTTTATAATTTTTATTTTTGAGCTTTATGCTTTTCAAGCTATTAAAACAATTGTTAAGGCAAGATGGGTTTTGATAGTTTATTTTTTTATATCATTTTCAGCAATTGTTTTTATTGGATATCAATTTACAAAATTTGATCGAAGTGTGGGTCAAACCAAAATGACCATGATTACTTTAGGATTGTTATTGTTGGTTTTGATTCCGAAATTCTTATTGTCTATAGTATTGATTTTTGAAGATATTTACAGATTATTTGTTGGGACTTCAAATTATTTTTCAAATTATAGTAAAGAGGCCAGTTTTTTCCCCGAAAGAAGAAAATTTGTAAGTCAAATAGCTTTAGGATTAGCGGCAATTCCATTTGCATCTTTAATTTACGGAATGACTTTTGGAAAATACAATTACAAAGTAATTAAGCAACAAGTTTTTTTTCCTGATTTACCCGATGCTTTTGACGGATTCACCATCACTCAAATTTCAGATATTCACAGTGGTAGTTTCGATAATCCCGATAAAATAAATTACGCAATTGATTTAATTAACGAGCAAAATTCGGATATGATTTTGTTTACAGGTGATATAGTGAATACCCACGCTAAAGAAATGCACCCTTGGATAGAGTCATTTAATAGAATTAGAAAACATAAATATGGCAAATTTTCAGTACTTGGAAATCATGATTATGGGGAATATGTAACTTGGCCATCACAAAAAGCAAAAGATGAAAATTTTGAAGCAATTAAAAACCTTTATGGTGAAATAGATTTTAAGTTGCTGCTAAATGAGCATACTTTTATTGAAAAAGGTGAGGACAAAATTGCAATAGTTGGAGTTGAAAATTGGGGGAATAATTTTAAAAAAGCCGGCGACATTAATAAGGCTTCCGCCAATTTAAATAAGGAAGACTTCAAAATATTAATGAGTCACGACCCTTCACATTGGGAGTATGAAGTTAAAAATCATGATAAAAATTTCCACTTAACGTTGTCGGGACACACTCACGGAATGCAATTTGGAATAGAAATCCCCGGCTATTTTAAATGGAGTTTGGCACAATATATGTATAAACAATGGGCTGGATTATACGAAAATAAAGGAAGATACGTTTATGTGAATAGAGGATTTGGCTTTCACGCCTATCCTGGACGCGTAGGAATTATGCCAGAGATTACGGTTATAGAACTAAAAAAAGGAAAATATATAGTGTAATTTGTCAAATTACTTATATTTGTACCGTATAATCTCTATTTAGAATTCTAAATTATATTAAATTTTTGGTTTTATGTCAAAATTTGGAGAATTAATAAATACTCAATTGCCCGTGCTAATTGATTTTTACACGGAATGGAACGAGCCTTCGGTTTCTATGCATCCTGTTATTAGAGATGTGGCGGCAGCCCTTGGTGACAAAGCAAAAGTGATAAAAATTGACGTTGATAAAAATCAAGAATTAGCCGATGCTTTACGAATTAAAGGGCTTCCTACTCTGATGATTTATAAACAAGGTCAGATGGTTTGGAGACAATCTGGAGAGCTGGATGCCAATACCATTATCAGTTTAGTTCAAGACCAAATTTAAGTTCAAAAAAAGTGATTTCTTACTTTTAGCACACCTAAAATAAAAAATAAGCCCCTAATTTTTTATAAAATCTCTATTTTTTTACTTTTTATTCGTCATCTCTATCAAAAAGTTTAAATATATGATTGAACATATTGAAAACTTTTCTATTCTCATTGTAGAATTCCAAATCGTTACTCTCTTTCATCACCTCTAACAAACTTCTATATCTTTCTATATTTGTTACAACTTCCCTAGCTACCGGGCCTAGCTCAGACGGTTTGTAATTGCTATAATATTTCAATTGTTCTTGGTATTTTAGAGATAGCTCCGATAATAATTTCCTAGCTTTTTCCTTTTTGCCAATAGCATAATAGCCTCTTGCAAATGGCTCTACCATTATATAATAATCATAGTATTTTAAAGGCATTTTTTCCATGCCTAGTTCAATTATTTCTTCTGCTTTCGCAAATTTTTTCTCTTTAATTAATTGCTCCATTAACCTCGAAAGATTGGTCCTGTAAGAAATACTATTTCTTCTAGTTTCTGGATCGTGATATATTTTAGAGCTGTTGCTATTGCCCCAATCCCATTTTTTTACTATATTATACATAACGTCGGAATCTACAAAACCCATATCATGTAAGCTTGCATCTTTTGCTATTGGAGTTTTAATTGGAACTAATTTATAAACCATTCCATCTAATTGAAGGTAATCTTTCATCCAGATGTAATCAGCATCGCCAGAACTTCCTGGAGAAAAATAAATGGGTCTCTTCCAATTATTATTAGCAAGAATATCTAACATCATTAAGCTGTTTTTATAAATTCCAGAACCTTTTATTTTAATATCAATAAAAGGAACAATAGAATCGTAGAATTTTGAATTTACTACTTTATTTTTGATAATATTTTCTTTATCAATTATCAAACGGATTTTATTAGTTGGAAAAAAATGTAATTTTTGACCATTACCTTGAAAGTCCTCAATAGTTTCGGGGTCTTTAATAAATTTCAAAAAGGCATTTATGTTCCAACTATTATCTGTTAAAGGTTTATAAAACACATAATCTAATTTATCCCCAACGTATTGATCGTGGGTAAATGATATTGGCAAACCATTAGATTGATATGTTTTGCTTTTCATTTGATCGATATACCAATCAGTCGCAAACAAACTTGTATTTACTATTTTTACGTCAGTTCTAATGTTCTCAATTTCTTGAGCGTACCAAAGTGGGAAGGTATCGTTATCGCCTATCGTGAATAAAATGGCGTTTTTATCACAGGAGTTCAAATAGTTTTTTGCTAATGCAATCGCAGTGTATTTTCCGGAACGGTCGTGATCATCCCAGTTTTGGGAAGCCATTAATATGGGCGCGCCTAATATTGTAGTTGCTAGAACAATCGGCCCTGCAAATTTTGGTTGAAAGTAATTTTTTAGCATATCATAAATGGCATAAACTCCTATTCCAATCCAAATGGCAAAAACATAAAACGATCCAACTAATGCATAATCTCTTTCACGTGGTTCAAAAGGCCTTTCATTTAAATAAACTTTAAGTGCCAAACCGGTGAATAAAAATAATACAAGTAGTACATAAAAGCTTTTTTGGTTTTTATAAGCATGATATAAAAGTCCAATGATACCAAGTAAAAATGGAATAAAATAATACACATTTCTACCTTTATTATTAATAGTATCTGGTGGTAAATTTGTTTGAGGACCAAGATGTGCTTCGTCAATAAAATTGATTCCACTTAACCAATTTCCATCAACCATATCATAATTTCCTTGGTTGTCATTTTGTCGGCCTGTAAAATTCCACATTAAATACCTCCAATACATATAGCCGAATTGGTATTCAAACATAAAGCTAAAATTATCGACTGTAGTTGGTTTTTCAATGATTAGGAAATTTTTATAATTTCTTAAAAATGATATATAGTCACTATTGTCAACCCTTTTATTTGCATAATCAATTCTAAATTCAGCAACCGATTTTTCAACTTCATTTTTTAATAGCTCACTTGCTTTAGCAATGCCTTCATCAGAAAGTTGATTTATGTCTATTCCAAAAGAATCTAAATAATTTTCATAAGCTATATTGGGTTTTATTCTAAATTCTAAAGGATGTGTAAAATCCATATAATTCTCAATGTGTTCGTTACTCCACAATCGAGGTAATATGGTTTTATGATAGCTGTCACTGTTTTGTTCTGCATTTTTAAAATTATTGGGAATGCTATATTTACCAGTTTTATAATCTCTTTCGTAGTTTGGTGCTTTGTCTAAAAAAGGTTTTTCTGGATCTAATCCTGCAAAAGTTTCAGAATATTGAGGCCCGTAAAACAATGGGTTGTCGCCATATTGTTCTCTATTGTAATAGGCCAAAACTTCCGCTGCATCCGATGGTTTATTCTCATTAATTACGGTATTTGCATTAGCACGAATAGGCAACATCAACCAAGTTGAAAAACCAATTAAGATAAATAAAACACACAGAATCAAAGTGTTTATTTGAACATATCCTTTTGATATTGTGTATTTAATACCAAAATAAAAAAATCCAATTAATAATAAAGTAACGAAAATAGTACCTGAATTAAATGGTAATCCAAGGCTATTGACCATAAAAATTTCTGCTTTTCCAAAAAACGCCATGGTTAAAGGCAATAATAATTTGAAGATAAATAGTAAAACAGCAACCACTACAACATTGGCAATAATGAAACTTTTAAAAGTTACTGTTTTATAATTTTTAAAGAAATATAAAAATCCAATTGCTGGGATAGTTAATAAAGCCATGAAATGAACTCCAAATGAGAGTCCAACAATCAATGATATTAGTAGTAACCATCTGTTTCCACGAGGGGTATTCATGTCTTGTTCCCATCGCAAACCAAGCCAAAATAACAAGGCTATAAATAACGTAGCCATGGCATAAACTTCTGCTTCAACGGCATTAAACCAAAAACTATCAGAAAAGGTGAAAGCTAATGAACCTATAAATGCGCTTCCTAGGATTACAATTGCGTTATTTTTAGAAATTGGCTCATTTGAACCTACGTAATCATTGGAATTGGCAATTGAATTAACTATTTTTCTAATTAACAGTGTAGAAGACCAAAAAAGAAATAATATGGTGAATGCGCTTGAAAATACCGACATCATATTTACCATTAACGCAACGTGTTGAACATCGGTAGCAAATAGGGCAAAAAAGGCTCCAATCATTTGAAAAAGAGGTGCTCCAGGAGGGTGGCCCACTTCTAATTTAGCTGCTGTAGCGATATATTCTCCGCAGTCCCAAAAGCTCATGGTAGGCTCCACAGTTAGCGTGTAAGTGGTTAATGCTATTGCAAATGTGATCCAACCTAAAATGGTATTCCATTTATTAAAATTGAAGTTTGTCATATATGTAGTATGAATTTTACTTTTTTTTGATGTACAAAGAAAATGTTTTTTTGCTTAAAGAAATGCTAAATATTTATTTTTAATTATTTTTAGGTAAAAAATTTGTGAAACTTAAAATTTCGTTTAATTTTGCACTCGCTTTAAAGCAATGGAATTGGTCTATGGTGTAATGGTAACACAACTGTTTTTGGTGCAGTCTTTCTAGGTTCGAGTCCTAGTAGACCAACAAAAAACTCCCCAAGAAATTGAGGAGTTTTTTTATTCTTAAATACTTAATAATTAGTCAATTTGACAATAAGATTGCAGAATGATTTTTGGTTTATAAAAAAAATAGTATATTTGCATCGTTATTTATTAGGAATGATTAGATAATGAGGCACGCATTGCGTGCCTCTTTTTATAAAAGCTATGACATTTAAAGACAAAGTAAGTCGCTCACTGGAGGAAGCATTAGCAGAAAAGCCATCACTTTTTTTAATTGATGTTAGCATAAGCGATAGTTTTAAAATAACAGTTACTTTAGATGGTGATTTAGGTGTAGCCTTACAAGATTGCATTGATATCAGCCGTTCTATAGAGAATAATTTAGATAGAGAAGAATGTGATTTCTCATTAGAAGTCGCTTCAGCAGGAGTTTCATCGCCATTAAAAAATAGTCGACAATATAAAAAAAATATTGGAAGAACACTTCAAGTGGAAACCCAAAATACTACTATAGAAGCAAAATTAACAGCTGCTAATGATGATTTTATAGTTTTAGAATGGGAGGCAAGAGAGCCTAAAAAAATTGGAAAAGGGAAAGAAACAGTTCAAAAAAGAGAAGAAATCCCTTATTTAGAAATAAAAAAAGCAATAGTTATAATAATTTTTTAATAGATAGAGCATGGAAAATTTAGCTTTAATCGATTCGTTTTCAGAGTTTAAAGACGATAAACTTATTGATCGTGTAACGCTAATGGCGATTTTAGAAGATGTGTTTAGAAACGCATTAAAAAAGAAATTTGGATCGGATGAAAATTTCGATATTATTATCAATCCAGATAAAGGGGATATGGAAATTTGGCAAAGAAGAGTGATCGTTGCTGACGATGACTTGGATTTAGACCACCTAGAAATAACTCTTACAGATGCAAGAAAAATTGAACCTGATTTTGAAATCGGGGAAGAAGTTTCAGAAGAAGTAAAATTAGTTGATTTGGGAAGAAGAGCGATTTTGGCTTTACGTCAGAATTTAATTTCTAAAATCCATGAACATGATAATACGAATTTGTACAAACAATTTAAAGACTTAATAGGAGAAATTTATACTGCAGAAGTGCACCATGTTCGCCCAAGAGTTGTAATTTTGCTTGACGATGACGGAAACGAAATTGTGTTACCAAAAGAAAAACAAATCCCATCTGACTTTTTCCGTAAAGGAGATAACGTTCGTGGAATTATTGAAAGCGTTGAATTAAAAGGAAACAAACCTCAAATTATTATGTCTAGAACATCAGAATTGTTCTTAGAAAAATTATTTGAACAAGAAATTCCTGAAGTTTTTGACGGTTTAATTATGGTTAAAAAAGTAGTTAGAATCCCAGGTGAAAAAGCAAAAGTAGCGGTAGATTCTTACGATGATAGAATTGATCCGGTAGGAGCTTGTGTGGGGATGAAAGGATCTAGAATTCACGGAATTGTTCGCGAATTAGGAAACGAAAATATCGATGTAATCAACTTTACTGATAATATTCAATTGTTAATCACAAGAGCATTGAGTCCAGCAAAAGTTTCTTCAATTAAAATTAATGAGGAAACTAAAAGAGCCGAAGTATTCTTAAAATTAGAAGAAGTATCCAAAGCAATTGGACGTGGTGGGCATAATATTCGATTAGCAGGTCAATTAACAGGTTATGAATTGGATGTAATTAGAGAAGGAAGCACTGTTGAAAATGACGATGATGTTGAATTAACAGAGTTTTCAGATGAAATTGACGCTTGGATTATCGAAGAATTTGCAAAAATTGGATTGGATACCGCAAGAAGTATTTTAGGACAAAATGTAAATGATTTAGTTAGAAGAACAGATCTAGAAGAGGAAACAATTTTAGATGTAATGAGAATATTGAAAGAAGAATTTGAAGGGTAGTTGATTTTTCTTTCAATAACAAACAATTAGGTAAAAATAAAAAGGTTTTATGTCTGAAGATAGAATTATTAGAATAAACAAGGTTTTAAGGGAATTGAATATTTCTTTGGAAAGAGCTGTGGATTATCTTAAAGATAAGGGAATTGCTATAGATTCAAATCCAAACGCAAAAATTTCTGAAAAGGAATTCAGTATTCTTCAAAACCAATTTGCAGGCGATAAAGGAAACAAAGAAGCTTCTAAAGAAGTAACCGAAGAAAAAAGAAAAGAGAAAGAAGCTTTGCGTATTGAGCGCGAAAAAGAAATTGAAGACAAACGCAAGTTTGACGAAGAACGCCAAAAGCAACAACAAGAAGTGATCAAAGCTCGCGGAACCGTTTCTGGACCTAAACAAGTTGGAACATTGGATTTAAATCCAAAAAAAGAAGAACCTGCTACCCCTAAAGCAGAGCTTGTTGATCAATCCAAACCTGTTTCTAAAGCTAAACCTCAAGTTGCCGAAAAAAAGGCAGTAGTAGAAACTCCAGCGGTTAAAGCAAAAGCAGCTACTGAAGAAGTTGACGCTCCTGTTGAAGATTTTACTACTCAATATCAAAAACTATCTGGCGCAACATTAACAGGACAAGTAATTGATTTGTCTCAGTTTAATAAGCCTAAAAAGAAAAAAGAAGAACCAAAAATTACTCCAAACAAGCCGGGAACTCCTGGGGCTCCTGGAGCTGCAGGTTCTGCTAATTCAAATAAAAATAAAAGAAAAAGGATTGCTCCAAAGCCAGGCGTTCCAAGACCTCCAGGGGTTCCTGGAGAAGCTAATCCAAATAAAATTACTCCAAATGCTGGAGGTGCGGGTGGAGGTTTCAATGCCAACAGAAGTGCAAGACCTGGATTCGTAAAAGGAGCTAGACCTGCAATTGTTGCCAAAGTTGAGCCTACCGAAGAAGAAGTAAAAAATCAAATCCGTGAAACTTTAGAAAAACTTCAAGGTAAAGGAAGTAAATCGAAGGCAGCGAAATATAGAAGAGATAAAAGAGACACGCACCGTCAAAAATCTGATGATGAGCAAAGAGCCATTGATGAAGGTAGTAAAACAATTAAAGTTACTGAATTCGTTACTGTAGGTGAAATTGCAATTATGATGGATGTGCCAATTACTAAAGTGATTGGAACGTGTATGTCACTTGGAATTATGGTTACCATGAACCAACGTTTGGATGCAGAAACATTAACAATTGTAGCCGATGAATTTGGATATGAAGTAGAATTCATCACCGTTGATATTGAAGAAGCTATTCAAGTGGTTGCTGATAAAGAAGAAGATCTTGTTTTCAGAGCTCCTATTGTTACCGTAATGGGTCACGTCGATCACGGTAAAACATCTTTATTGGATTATGTCCGTAAGGAAAATGTAATCGCTGGAGAATCTGGAGGAATTACCCAACATATTGGGGCCTATGGAGTAACATTGGATGACGGACAAAAAATAGCATTTTTAGATACACCCGGACACGAAGCTTTTACAGCGATGCGTGCCCGTGGAGCTCAAGTTACCGATATTGCAATTATTGTGATTGCTGCCGATGATGATATCATGCCACAAACTAAAGAAGCAATTTCTCACGCACAAGCTGCTGGAGTTCCTATTATTTTTGCAATCAATAAAATTGATAAGCCAAATTCTAATGTTGAGAAAATAAAAGAAAAATTAGCAGGTATGAATTTACTTGTTGAAGATTGGGGTGGAAAAATTCAATCGCACGATATTTCTGCAAAAGTAGGAACAGGAGTTAAAGAATTATTAGAAAAAGTATTGCTTGAAGCAGAGATTTTAGATTTAAAATCAAATCCAAATAAAGCAGCTCAAGGAACTGTTGTTGAAGCATTCTTGGATAAAGGTAAAGGATATGTTTCTACAATATTAGTTCAACATGGAACTTTAAAAGTAGGAGATTACATGCTTGCTGGAAAACACCATGGTAAAATTAAAGCCATGCATGATGAACGCGGAAATAATGTTATTGAAGCAGGACCTTCTACACCAGTATCAGTTTTAGGATTGGACGGAGCAGCTACTGCAGGTGATAAATTCAACGTTTTTGAAGATGAAAAAGAAGCAAAACAAATCGCTTCTAAGCGTTCTCAATTAATGCGTGAACAATCGGTAAGAACGCAACGACATATTACTTTAGATGAAATTGGACGAAGAATTGCTTTAGGGCAGTTTAAAGAATTAAACATCATCTTGAAAGGGGATGTGGACGGATCTGTAGAAGCATTATCTGATTCATTCTCTAAATTATCTACCGAAGAAATTCAAATTAATATTATCCATAAAGGAGTTGGAGCAATTACTGAAACCGACGTAATGTTGGCCTCTGCTTCAGATGCAATTATTATCGGATTTAATGTTCGTCCTGCTGGAAATGCTAGACAATTAGCTGATAAAGAAGAAATAGACATCCGTTATTACTCTATTATTTATGCCGCTATCGACGACCTGAAAGATGCAATGGAAGGAATGTTAGCTCCAGAAATGAAAGAGGAAGTGCTTGGAACTGCTGAGATTAGAGAAATTTTCAAAATCTCGAAAGTGGGCTCTATTGCAGGAAGTATGGTTATGGACGGTAAAATCGTTAAGAATGCCAAAATTAGAATAATTAGAGATGGAGTAGTTGTTCATGATGGAGAACTATTGGCTTTAAAACGATTTAAAGACGATGTAAAAGATGTTGCAAAAGGATACGATTGTGGTATTCAAATTAAAGGATACAATGATATTGAAGAAAGAGATGTTATTGAATCCTATCACGAAGTTGCTATCAAAAAGAAATTGAAATAGTATAATTTATAAAAAAAACGTCCCAAGAAATTAGGACGTTTTTTTTTGCTATTTATTGGGTTGAATTATTAAAGAATTTGGGTACTTATTTTTTAATAATAACAAATTTCTCTCTGCCTCAATCCTAGACTTAAAATTTCCGACCCAAACTTTGTATGCAGGGGTGTAAAAAACAATAGTCCCATCCAAATTCAAAAATTCTTTCTTAAAATCAACTAAATTTTTTTTACAAGATTCAATATCACCATTATAGATTTGAATTTTATAAATGTCATTTACAATAATAGAAGCATTTATTTTTCTTTTTTCATTTAATAATTTTTCAAATTTGGGATTTTGAGACACATTTATATTTTTTACTTGAGAATATAAATTAATACTAAAAAAGCAAAAAAATAACGCCAATTGAAAAGCCGTATTTAGGTTTAAAATTTTCATAAAGTGGTGATTTTTATGCAAATGTACTATTTATAAAATACTTGAAATTGATTTTGTTATTTAGAATTAATATAAATTAATATTTTAGTACATTTAATGGTTTTTAGAATAGTTCTTAAGTCGTATTTTTGTGCAAATTTTAGAAAGGGCTGTAGTTTGAAATGTATCTATAACATTAAAAATTTAGCTTAATTATAGTCGAAAATTAGTATATATAATATGAAAAACGTGGGTAACCATAATTCGATTTCAAGAAGTTTGATTTTCAGTTTTGCAGCAATGCTCGCTTTATCAGTTACTTCATTTGCGCAAACACCTGCACCTGCAGCTCCAGCGCCTCCACCTACAGTAGCAGCTGCTCCACCAGCCACAGGTGGAGATCCTGTAAAAGGAAAAGAACTTTTCAATTCTCAATGTGCTGCATGTCATAAGCTTGATGCTAAAATGACTGGCCCTGCATTAAGAGGGATTTCTTCAAGATTGACTAACGATTGGCTTTACAAGTGGATTCGCAACAGCCAAGAAATGATTAAATCTGGCGATGCAGAAGCAGTTCGAGTGAGTAAAGAATACAATGGTTCAGTAATGACTGCGTTCCCTCAATTATCTAATGCAGATATTGATAATATCATCGCTTACACTTCTGAGCCAAAAGCAGAACCAGTTGTTGTACCTCCAACAGATTCAGCTGCGCCTCCAAATACAGCTACCAATGCTGGTGGAATTTCAAACAACATGATTCTAGGAGCACTTGCAGTAGTAATGTTAATGCTAATTGTAATGTTGTTTTTAGTAAACAAAGTCCTTACAAGAGTAGCTAAAGCAAATGGTATCGAGATTGAAAAACCAGAGCCTACTATTCCAATTTGGAAAGCATTCGCTAAAAACCAATTTTTAGTTTTGGTAACTTCAATATTCTTATTATTAGCAAGTGGCTATTTTGTTTATGGATACTTAATGCAAGTGGGTGTGGATCAAAATTATGAGCCAATTCAACCAATTCACTATTCTCACAGAATACACGCTGGAAGCAATGGTATTGATTGTAAATACTGTCACTCTGCCGCTAGAGTTAGTAAAAATGCAGGAATTCCTTCTTTGAATATTTGTATGAATTGTCATAAAAGTATTGCTGAAGTTTCAGATACAACCGCAACTGCTGAATATTCTAAAGATTTTTACGATAAAGAAATCCAAAAATTATACAAAGCAGTGGGCTGGGATCAAGAAAATCAAAAATATACAGGGAAAACGGAACCGGTTAAATGGGTACGTATTCACAACTTACAAAGTTTCGTATATTTCAATCACTCTCAACACGTAACGACTGCTAAAATTGAATGCCAAGAATGTCACGGTCCAGTTCAAACCTATGAGATCCAAAAACAATTTGCACCTCTTACAATGGGATGGTGTATTAATTGTCACAGGAAAACAGAAGTTAAAATGGAAGGAAATGGATATTATACAAAAATCCACGAAGAACTTTCTAAAAAATACGGAGTTGACAAGCTTACAGCCGCTCAAATGGGAGGTTTAGAATGCGGAAAATGTCACTATTAAAAAATTATTAAGAAGCTAATATATATATAATGTCATCAAACAAAAAATACTGGAAAAGTGTTGAAGAACTAGACGTAAATAGTTCTATTGTTGATACGCTTAGAAATAACGAATTTGTTGAAGAAATTCCTACAGACGAATTTTTAGGAGATAAAACCTCTTTATCATCATCAGCAACCACTCGAAGAGATTTTCTTAAGTACGTTGGATTTACAACTGCAGCAGCCTCTCTTGCGGCATGTGAAGGTCCGGTTCATAAGTCAATTCCTTATGTATTACAACCAGAACAAATCATCCCTGGAGTGGCAGATTATTATGCCACCACTGTTTTTGATGGTTTTGATTTTGCTAATCTTTTAGTAAAAACACGTGAAGGTCGTCCAATCAAATTAGATAACAATACCATTGCTGGAGCAAATTTTGTTGCCAATGCAAGAGTTCACGCTTCGATACTTTCATTATACGATAGCATGCGTTTGAAAGAACCTAAAATTGCAGGTAAAAATGCAACTTGGTCTACTGTAGATGCTAATGTAAAAGCAAGTTTAGCGGAAGCAAAAGCAAAAGGAGGTCAAGTAGTACTTTTGACAAATACTTTAGCAAGTCCGTCAACTGAAAAGTTAATCGCTGAATTTATTGCTTTGCATCCAACAGCAAAACACGTGGTTTATGATGCAGTATCTGAATCAGAAGCGTTAGATGCTTTTGAAACAGCTTATGGCGAAAGAGCTTTAGCAAATTATGATTTCTCAAAAGCAGCATTAATTGTTTCTGTTGGAGCTGATATCTTAGGAGATTGGCAAGGTGGAAATTATAGCGCAGGATATGCAAAAGGTAGAATTCCTCAAAACGGAAAAATGTCACGCCATTATCAATTAGAAGCAAATATGACTTTGTCTGGTGCTACTGCTGATAAGCGAGTGCCAATGTCAACAGCGAATCAAAAACAAGCTTTAGTTAAAATATATAATGTTATTACTGGTTCTACTGTTGCGTCTTCTTTAGACAAAGAGTTTGATGCAGTAGTTACCAAAGCAGCACAACAATTGAAAGCTGCTGGAAGTAAAGGAGTTTTAGTTTCTGGATTACAAGATAAAAACGCACAACTTTTAGTTTTAGCAATCAATCAAGCATTAGCAAGTGAAGCTTTCTCAACAAGCGGAACTAGACAAATTAGAAAAGGATCAAGCGAAAAAGTGGCTCAATTAGTGAAAGACATGAATGCGGGAAGTATTCATACTTTAATAATGAGTGGCGTGAATCCAGTTTATACTTTACCAAATAGCAAGGATTTTGTTGCCGGTTTGAAAAAAGTAAAAACATCCGTTGCCTTTTCATTAAAAGAAGACGAAACGGCGTCAATTACTACAATTGCTGCTGCAGTTCCACATTATTTAGAAGCTTGGGGCGATGTTAGTATCACAAAAGGGTCTTATGCTTTAACGCAACCAACCATTCGTCCTTTATTTAATACAAAACAATTTCAAGACGCTTTAATTTCATTTAATGGTGGAGCTGGAAATTTCTATGATTACCTAAAAGCGAATTCAGCTTCTCAAATAGCTGGTTCTTCTTGGAACAAAGTGTTACATGACGGAGTTTATATGGCTACGGTTCTTCCTTCTGCAACAGCAACATCATTTAATTATTCTGCTGCAGCAAATGCTTTGGCGTCTGCTAAAAAAGTGGCAGGATTCGAATTGGTTTTATATACTAAAACTGGTTTGGGTGACGGTCAACAAGCAAACAACCCTTGGTTACAAGAATTCCCAGATCCTATTACAAGAGTTTCTTGGGATAACTACGTAACTGTTTCAAGATTTGATGCTGATCAATTAAAAATGTCTAATGAAATCGTTGCAAACGGTGGATTAAACGGAAGTTATGCTACCTTAAATGTTGGTGGTGTAAAACTTGAAAATGTTCCTGTAATTGTTCAACCAGGACAAGCAAAAGGAACTATCGGTTTGGCATTAGGTTACGGTCGTAAAGCGGCTATGAAAGAAGAAATGATGGTAGGTATTAATGCTTACTCTTTATATAATGGTTTCAATAATGTACAATCGGCACAATTAACATTAGGTGACGGAGCACATGAATTTGCATGTGTTCAAGGACAAAAAACGTTAATGGGTCGTGGCGATATTATCAAAGAAACTACATTAGAAATATTCAACACAAGCAAAAATGCTGAGGAATGGAATATTCAACCTAAAGTATCTTTGAACCACGAAGAAGTGGATGCTACTAAAGTTGATTTATGGGATTCATTTGATCGTTCTGTAGGACATCACTTTAATCTTTCTATCGATTTAAATGCTTGTACGGGTTGTGGTGCTTGTGTAATTGCTTGTCACGCAGAAAACAACGTTCCTGTTGTTGGGAAATCAGAAGT
>CAIJFC010000335.1 GCA_903819815.1 uncultured Bacteroidota bacterium | reverse complement strand
CCGCGCTCTTAAAAACTTTGACGCGATCATTAAATATCCAAACCCTGATGGGAAATACAATAATTATGTAGCTGCTGCAAAAATCTGTAAAGCGTTTTACATGCAACGTATTGTAGATTTGTACGGAAAATGTCCTTATTCCAAAGCATGGGAAGGTAGTACTAATACTACTCCATCTTATGATGACGATTTCGCTATCTACAAAGATTTAGTTGCTAATTTAGAGCAAGCAAGAGCGTTAATCGCTGCTGCTGATCCAGATGCTGAAGACATGTCAAGTGTTGATGTAATGTTAGCTGGAGATATGTCTGCATGGAATGAATTTGCTAACTCTACGGAGCTACGTCTTTTATTAAGAATGTCGGAAGCAACAGATGCAACTGTTAGAACTTACAGAGATACCAAGTTGCAAGCTATCAAATTAGGTCCATTCTTGTCTGGTAACGTAGCTATTAACCCGGGTTACAATGGATCTACAGATTCTCAAGCAACTCCAGGTTTCTTTACTTACGCCTATGTAACTGCAGGAACTACTCAAGGAAACAGAGTGTTTATTACGATGTCAGGTCACGCTTACAAAGCGTTACAATCAACAGCTACTACGAACTGGCCAGTAGGTGCAACTCGTGAAATTGTTCCAGGTTCAGGTGTTTCTTACCCAGACGTAACGGATCCTCGTTCTACTAGATTGTTTACTGCAGGCCCTTCTCAACCTATCAGACGTGCGGTTACTCAAGGGTCTACTTTAGTAGATGTTGGTGCTCCTGCCGGTCCTTATCCAGGTTTGCCTTGTCGTTTAGGTTTAATAGGTCACTTTAACCCTTTTGCACAAGCGCCAAACCAAACTTTAGAAGAGTACTTCGCTTGTGATGGTTCAGTAATGTCTTGGGGTGAGTCTAGATTCCTAGAAGCTGAAGCTGCCGTAAGGTATCCTACTGTATTTACAGGAAGTGCTCAAACTGCATTTAACGATGGGGTAGCTGATGATTTCAATAGAAAAGTAGCTACTATAGGTACTTATTTAACTACAATAAACACGAGGCCAAACTTTGGTTATTCTACTGCATTCACAACTGCACAAAAATTACACGCAATTATGTTCCAAAAATGGATTGCTTTAATGGGTGTTAACGCGATTGAGTCTTACATTGACTATACTCGTACTGGTTATCCATTAACGCCACTTTCAACTGTTACTACTAAAACTCGTAAGCCATATAGATTAATCTATCCGACTTCTGAGTATGTAGCTAACTCTGGAAATGTGCCAAATGTGGTTGAAGCCGATGTATTTGCTATCAATGCTTTCACTCCTTTCTGGAAAAGATAAGTTATTGTAATTTTAATTCAAACCCCGCTTTATGCGGGGTTTTTTTATATATTTGCAAAATGGAAAAAGAACACTTAATATTTGGAATACGCCCAATAATTGAGGCTATTCAGTCTGGAAAAGAAATTGACAAAGTCTTTGTTCAAAAAGAAATTTCAGGGGAATTAATGAAGGACTTAATGAAAGTGATGAAGAGAAATAATACTAATTTCTCTTATGTTCCTGTTGAAAAATTAAACCGACTTACACCTAATAATCACCAAGGGGTAGTAGCAAGTATTTCTCCAATATCTTTTTACGATTTAGAAACTTTAATAGAAACTGTTACTGAAAACGGCAAAACGCCATTGTTTTTAATTTTAGATCAAATTTCTGATGCTAGAAATTTTGGCGCTATCATCAGAACTGCAGAATGTACCGGTGTAAATGGAATTATTATTCAAAAATCGGGAGCTGCCCCCGTTAATGGTGATACAGTAAAAACTTCTGCCGGTGCCGTTTTTAATATTCCTATTTGTAAAGTAGAACATATTAAAGACGCCATTTTCTTACTTCAGGCAAGCGGAATTAAAACTGTTGCGGCTACTGAAAAAACAGATCAAAATATTTATGATATCGAATTGAACGAACCTGTTGCTATTATTATGGGTTCTGAAGATCGAGGAGTTAATCCTTCTGTTTTAAAAATTGTAGATGAAAAAGCGAAGCTTCCAATGTTTGGAACAATAGGTTCGCTTAATGTTTCTGTTGCTTGTGGTGCTTTTTTATATGAAGCGGTTCGACAAAGACAATAATTGGAAATAACATTTCTAAATGGATAAATCGAAAGTTTTAATCCAAGTTTTTTTCTTTGAACTCGTAGTTTACAGAATGACTTGAATTGTAATACGATTCGAATTCCGGTTCTTCTTCAATAACTGGAGGATTTACAAAAATCCCATTTTCATCAAATCGCTGCATAAACTTATCTTCAGATGGATTGTAATCCGGCTGTTGCCAATCGTACTTGATGAGTTTTTTATATTCGGGAGTTTTATAAATTAATGCGAATACAAAACCTGTAATTAATCCCGCGAGGTGCCCTTCCCAAGAAATTCCTTCTTTTATATTAGGAAAAATATACCAAACCATACTTCCATAAACTAAAACTACAAGAAGGGAAAGGGCAACTAATCGATAATATTTGGTCATAATTCCCTTAAAGAAAATAAAACTAGCCAAAACATAAATCAAGGAACTTGCACCGATATGAATGGATTCTCTGCCGATAATCCAAGTTATGAAACCCGAAAGTAAAATTCCATTGATCATTATTTTAAAAAATAGGTCTCGATAGAAATATCGCAAAGCGGTCAATAATATTAGCAGTGGAATGGAATTATTATAAAGGTGTTCTAAATTTCCATGAAGAAATGGGGCGCAGACAATACCAATTAATCCAAAGAAAGTTCTTGGATAAATTCCAAGTTGCTCTATATTTAAGTGAAAACGAATGTCAACCCAAAATAGAATCCACAATGCTAAAACCAATAAAAAAGGTATTAGGATTACGGAAGTTGAAAATTTGAAATGATTCTCGTTCATGAAACGTTTTCTAGTTGGAATTCTTTACAAGGTAATCAAAAATAAAACCAAAATTATTAAGTGCTATTTTGTCAGACTAAATAGATAATTTGAAGTAGCAATTTGAAAATTTGGAAATATGAAAATTTGAAAGTATTACCAAAAATGATTTAATATAATTATATTTGTAAAAAGTTCATTTGAATATATTATTTTATTTTCAAAACAGCGATTTTAAATCTCCAAATTATCTCATTTCCAAATTATCATATTTTCAAATTAACATGGAAGCACCATTAGCAGAGCGTATTCGTCCACAAAAATTATCAGACTATATCAGTCAATTGCACTTGGTGGGGCCAAATGGTTCGTTGACACAACAAATCGAGAAGGGAATTATACCTTCGTTGATTTTGTGGGGACCTCCTGGCACTGGGAAAACTACGTTGGCACAAATAATTTCACAAGAATCAAAAAGACCTTTTTATGAATTAAGCGCCATTAATTCAGGTGTAGCAGCCATTCGGGAAGTAATCGATAAAGCAAAACAAAGTGGCGGATTGTTCACTACAAAAAACCCCATTTTGTTTATTGATGAGATTCATAGATTCAGTAAATCGCAGCAAGATTCATTATTGGCAGCCGTTGAAAAAGGTTGGATTACTTTGATAGGAGCCACTACGGAAAACCCAAGTTTTGAAGTTATTCCAGCTTTATTGTCTCGTTGTCAGGTTTATATCTTAAATGCATTTTCAAAATCAGATTTAGAAAGTTTATTGCAGCGAGCAATTAAAGAAGACAGCTTTTTGAAATTGAAAAAAATTGTATTGCAGGAAACGGAAGCAATAATTAGACTTTCAGGCGGCGATGGTCGAAAGTTGTTGAATATATTTGAATTGGTTGTAAACGCTTCTAGTGAGGCAGAAATTATAATTACAAATGAAAAAGTACTACAATTAGTGCAGCAAAACACGGTTTTGTATGACAAAACTGGTGAACAACATTATGATATTGTTTCGGCATTTATTAAATCAATTCGGGGGAGTGACCCAAATGGCGCGGTATATTGGTTGGCTAGAATGATTGAGGGAGGTGAAGATGTTAAGTTTATTGCTCGCCGAATGTTGATTTTATCGAGTGAAGATATTGGAAATGCAAATCCTACTGCCTTCATAATGGCGAACAATACATTTCAAGCGGTTTCAACCATTGGTTACCCAGAAAGCAGAATTTTATTAAGTCAATGCGCCATTTATTTGGCTACTTCTCCAAAAAGTAATGCGAGTTATATGGCTATAAATGAGGCGCAAAAAGTGGTAAAACAAACTGGAGATTTGCCAATTCCTATTCATTTACGAAATGCTCCAACGAAATTAATGAAGGAGCTGGGTTATGGTGAAGACTATAAATATTCGCACGATTACGCTAATAATTTTGCAGAACAGGAGTTTTTACCTGATGAAATTTCAGAAACAAAAACCATTCAGGCAGAAGTTATAAAACTAGATACACTTGATGCAAAAGATATAAAAAGCAAAGACAGCACAAAATTAAATAAAAACAAATTAGCAGCATATGGGCTTGTTGGCTTTTGTATTTTGCTT
>CAIJFC010000334.1 GCA_903819815.1 uncultured Bacteroidota bacterium | reverse complement strand
TCTAAAAGTGATTTTATTAATAAATCAACTTTATCGGGAAATGTTAATTGGCCTTTAGTTTGATTTGCCAATTGGGTTAATTTTGCTAAATCAGGATTCACAAATTGCTTTTCGATATCAAAATCTAATATCTCAAATGAACCATTGTAAACAGAATTCGAATTTAATTCTCTAACCACAAAATCATATTTACCCACTTCTAACCCGTCTAAATTTACCTTAAAATCGGTATTGGATTTTAATAAATCATATGATTTTTTAACCTTGGATTTTCTATTTACAACTGTAATATTTAAATTGGCTTTATCATCAAATTCATAGTTTTTATTGAAGTATTGAGCCGAAATTTCTATTGCATCGCCAGAGTTGTAAAAACCTTCATGAGTAACTACTAAAGATTTTTTCCTTGCATTTGATGCTAAATATTGTATCGTTTTATCAATAAAGGTATCATATTTTTCATATGACTTTGTATCAACATGGCTTTGTAAACGCCACTTCCAACTATTTTCACCTAGTAAATAGGCACTTCTTCTACCTTGGCTTTCGGAAAAAGCTAATAGTGGCGAATTGGAATTTATATTTCTAATTGATGATCCTAATAATACATTCACATTGGAAGAAGTGGTTATAACACCAAAAGGATTCTCCAAAGGCGGAAATTGATTAAACCCAATATCATCTAAAGCAAATAAATTAAAATCTTCTTTAAATTCAGCAATATAATCTTCAGATTGCGAACTCATTTTAAAAATAAAATCTTTTTGCTGTTGGTTCAAAAAATTAAAATCCGTCTTTGATCCAGTTATAATAAAGGTGTTTGTTCCTAAATCTTTAATGTTGTCGAAAAAAGATTTAAATTCAATCGTTGGTTGGTATAAAATTGCAATATTGTATTTACTTAAATCATAAATTTCTTTAGGTTTAATTAAAGTTACTTTACGTTGTACATTACTTTCAATCGACCTTTTTAATGCCCCTAAATCTGGGTGATTAAATGAAGCAATTAAAGCGATTTCCGTTTTTTGATCAATAACTTCAACTGCAAAATTAAAATTGTTATTATAAGTATTTTTTTCTTTTTCATTTGATATAATACTCGCCTTATAAACTTGTAAACCAATTTTATTTGCCGGCAATAACACTGAAATCAAAACTGATTTCTTTGATGGAGAAAAAGAAACCACTTGAGAATTTAAAACGGTATTTCCTTGAGAAATAGTAAAATTAGAGGTTATTGCTTTTGTACCTGAATAATTTAAAAATAACTCAACTGGAAATTTATTATTAGAAAACGCATATTTATTTGCGTTTATTTGGCTTATTCTTAAATCTAAATAAGTAGTCGTATCTCCAACAATTACAGGGTAAACCTTATTGTTTGAATCAAATGAAAACACATAATCATTTCCGGAAGTTTGATTCCCATCAGTAATTAAAACCGTTGGGAACGTTATATTTTTATTGATGCTTTTTATATTCTTTGCAGATTCATCAATATTGGTTTGTTTTCCTTTGAAGTCAAATTTATCAGAACTTTGAAATTCAGAATCAAAGCGATACGATTGAATGTCAAATTTATCTTTAAGCTCAACATTTGATGTCAATTTTTCGTATAATTTAATAGTGGATTCAGTTGCTTTTAAATTGGAAATAGAACTTGAATTATCGACAGCAATTACCAATGGCGTTTTAATAATTTCAAGTGATTTACTTGAAATTATTGGGTTTATTATTAAAAGTAAAATACAAAAAACACTTATAAAACGCAAAAAAGCCAAAATAAAATGAGCTTTCGACTTGATTTTAGCTTTATAAAAATACTGATAATACGACAAACAACCCGCTGTTAAAAGCGAAGTCAAGAGTAATAGAATCGTGTTTGTGGTCATTGTTAAAAATTGTTTTAAATGATGAATTATAAATTTTAAATTCAACATTTAAAATTTAAAATAATTTTTTAAGTTAGCATTCCACCGCAAACATTCAGCACTTGCCCTGTTACAAATGAACTCATATCGGATGCGAAAAATAAACAAGCATTGGCAACATCTTCAGTTGATCCGCCACGTTTCAAAGGAATTCCGTCTCTCCAACCTTTTACCACCTCTTCATTTAATTTTGCTGTCATTTCTGTTTCAATAAATCCAGGAGCGATAACATTGCAACGAATATTTCTCGAACCTAACTCTAATGCAACTGATTTTGAAAACCCAATAACCCCAGCTTTAGAAGCCGAATAATTAGTTTGACCTGCATTTCCTTTAACACCAACAACGCTACTCATATTGATAATTGAACCCGAGCGTTGTTTCAAAAAGGTTTTTTGAATCGCTTTAGTCATATTAAAAACAGACTTTAAATTCACATCAATTACCTTGTCAAAATCCTCCTCAGACATTCGCATCAACAAATTATCTTTCGTAATTCCAGCATTATTGATCAAAACGTCAACCGTTTCAAAATCTTCCAAAACAGCATCTACAAAAGCTTGAGCTTCATTAAAATCGGAAGCATCCGATTGATATCCTTTGGCTTTTACCCCCATTGCATTAAGTTCTTTTTCTAATGCTAACGCCGACTCAACGGATGAGCTATAAGTAAATGCAATATTTGCACCATTTTTAGCGAAAATTTCCGCAATTCCTTTACCAATTCCTCGGCTTGCACCAGTAATTATGGCAGTTTTTCCTTGTAATAATTTCATATCTAAAATGTTATTTTTTTTGAAGCTAATTCCTGCTGTCATTCCAATCCTCGCTAAAAAGCTCGGGATTTTCCCTTCCATCAGGGCTATAAATATTTCGGTCAAATATATGACAATTCCTTTTTTAAAAAAAATGCAAACCAAAATTCAAAACATACTATTATTAAACAATTTATTTTCTTAGTATTGCATTATGGCATTGGATAATAAAGACTTCGAAAAATTATACAATCAATACAGTATATTGGTATATAATTTAGCGCTTAATTATCTTCAAAATATTGAAGATGCTGAAGAAATCACTCAAGATGTCTTTATTCAAATAAACAATTCTATAAGTAAATTTCAAGAAAAATCCTCACTTAAAACTTGGATCTACCGAATTACAATTAATAAGTGCTTGGATTTTATCAAACATAAAAATAGCCAAAAACGGTTTTTTATATTTGGTAAAAAGAGCCAAAATGAATTTGAAATTGAAAATGTTTCCAATTTTGAACACCCGGGAATTTTATTGGAAAATAAAGAAAAATCCAAACTACTTTTTGAAATTATAAATGAATTAGGTGAGAATCAAAAAACAGCTTTTCTACTTTCAAAAATAGACGGATTGAGTAATTCAGAAATTTCGGAAATTATGAAACTGAGTATTTCATCAGTAGAATCATTGGTTTTTAGAGCAAAAGCTACCTTAAAAGAAAAAATTTCAAACAAATTTGAAGAATATCGCAAGAAATTAAAATAATAAACGTCTAAATAATTATGAAAACTGAAAATTGGACCCTCGACATAATTGAAAGTACCAACGGTATGGAGAAAGTTCTTCCGAATAAAATACTTTTCGATAAAATTCAAAACAGAATCAAATTAGAAACTTTAGTTTCTAATAAATGGATTTTTCTTGCTGCTGCTACATTTGCACTTTTAATTTCAATTAATATAACGTTATTAAAGTCTAGCACTACCAAATCAAATACTCAATCTGAAACAGTTATTTCTACTATTTCAACTACGAATCAATTATACTAATAAAATGGATAAAATTAAATTATTAACCTATTCTGTAATTGGTCTTGTTCTATTAAATATAGGAATTATTGGTTTCCTTTATTTATCAAGACCCAATTCAAATCGGGATGACAATCGAAGAAAACCAAAAGATATTATTATAGAAAAGTTGCATTTTGATGCCACTCAAGAAAAAAAATATGAAGAAATAATTAATGTATATAGAAACACAATCGATTCATTAAATAATAACAACAGGGATATAAAAGCTGAATTGTATTCTCTATTGAAGCAACCCACAGTAAGTAATAAAATTAAAGACAGCTTAATTAAACTGATTTTGGTTAACCAAAAAATTATTGAAGAAACCAATTTTAAGCATTTCCAAGATATAAAAAATATTTGTACAAAATCTCAAATTGAAAATTACAATTCTTTAACCGCGGAGTTGGGTCATTTATTTTCAAATCAAAATAGAAAACCTCGAGTTGATTTTAGTCCACCTCCTCGAGCTGATTTTGATGTAAACAATAAGGTAAATAAAGGTATCCCAAATTCACCTCCGCCACCGCCAATGGATGAACATCGACCACCTCCGCCTCCAAGAGACGGAGACCATCCAAGAGGTCCGCGAGATGAAAACAGACCTCCACCGCCTCCTCACTGGAATGAAGAGGGACCCCGAAGACCAGGTGATGCTAATCGTCCTCCACCTCCACCAAGAGATTTAGATGAGAACTAAATTACTATATGTTATTATTTTTTCTCTTTTTTTTCAATGGATTTATTCACAAGAAAAAAAAGATGATTTTTTGCAATTTAATATTAAATATAAAAATGAATCTCTGATTCAAAATAAGAAATACATCTCATTATCAAAAGATACATTACAAATAGAAACTTTTCGGTTTTATATATCTAATATTAAACTAATTCTTAATGATAATTCTGAGATTTCAGAAGAAAAAAGTTACCATTTGATAGATATTGAAGAACCCAATTCTCAAATAATTTCTATTTCAAAAAATTTAAATAAAGAAATTAAAAAAGTAGTATTTTCTTTAGGAATTGATAGTACAGCTAGTGTTTCCGGTGCATTGTCTGGCGATTTAGACCCAACAAAAGGAATGTATTGGGCATGGCAAAGCGGTTATATCAACTTTAAAATTGAAGGAAAAAGTTCCAGTTGTAAAACCAGAAATAAGGCATTTCAATTTCACATTGGCGGTTATCTAAAACCAAATTATGCAATTAGAACGATTGAATTAGAAACAAAAAATTCTAATTTTGAAATTAATGTTGACCTTGCTGAGTTGTT
>CAIJFC010000333.1 GCA_903819815.1 uncultured Bacteroidota bacterium | reverse complement strand
TTCATGGTTTTTTTGTATTTAAAGTGTCTTTGACACATCTAAAACCTAAATTTTTTACTGCATAATTTGCTTTGACACTTCCTCTAAAAGCGTATCTAATGAATGCAGCATAATTCATTAAATCGGAAGCATTTAGGGAACCACTTCCGCAGAACAAATTTTTATCTGTAGTGACATCACTTCGGGATTCACCGGTTAATAGAATGGAGTTAAAATCGGAAGTCCACTCCCAAACTAAACCATGTAAATCATATACACCATAATAGTTTTTGAAGGTTTTACCAATTTCATTATTAAAAGTTTTTGGTTTTTCGTACCAATCTAAAATGTATTGATTGTAGGCTTCTACTTTTCGAGCATCGGCCATATCTTGATTTGCCATAGCTACAAATTCCCATTCATCAACAGTTGCAAGTCGTTTACCTTGACATTCGCAATACGCATTTGCAGCATACCAAGAAACATTTGTAACTGGACTATTTTGCTTCATGTCTGTTGCCAAAAGGGAGTCGTTTTTCCAAAAGTTCAGGTAATTATCATCTGCAAAAAGTTTTTTTACTTCAGATTTTCTCCATCTTTTATTTTGTTTTACGAAAGCTAAAAAGTTGGTGTTTGAAACTGGATAAACATCCATGAGTAAATCATTTACTGTTATAGCTTCATTTTTTTTTCCATAGAGCGGAATATAATTCCCGCCTTTTGCAAAAACCATCGGTGTTTCCACTCCAAAAGAAACATCGTTTGGAGCAGAAACAGATGGAATAGTTATATTATCTAGAGTATTCAAATCCTTGTCTTTAGAACAAGAAACAAACACAATTACGACAAACAGAAAATATAACTTTTTCATGGTAATACTAATTATTTTTTACTTCTAACAGCTTTAACCATTGTAGGTGTTACTTCTTTTTTAGAATTACCCCATGAATTGTACACATAAGTTAATACATTGGCAATTTCATCGTCAGTAAGCGTTTGAGCGGTCATCACACTGTTGTATTTTTTACCATTCACAACAATTTCACCAGTTTTACCTTTAAGGACAAATTCAATCGCTCTATTCACATTGGCATTCAAATAATCTGATTTTGCCAATGGCGGAAAGGTATTTGGTAATCCTTCACCAGATTGTTGGTGACAAGCAAAACAAGTTTTAGCATAAATAGATTTTCCATCTGCAATTCTTTCAACAAGCGTTACTGCTTTTGGAGCTTTTGCACTTACATCATTTGGCATGGTTTGAATTGTTCCTCCTTCAGGATGATAAACCTGATCAGATTGGGTTCCAGAATATACTTTTTTATTATCTTCCCCAGTAACATTTAGTAAACCTAAACTTCCTTTGTTGAATGTTCTAAATATAGAGTGGTCAACAATTACAAGTGTTCCAGGAGCTTCTACTTTAAAATCTACAATTGCTGCTCCACCGGCAGGAACTAATGTTGTTTGTACATCGTGGTTAATTAAAGTTCCGCCTTCAACATGAACATTATCAAATATTTCTCCAATAACGTGGAAAGAAGACACCAAGTTTGGTCCACCATTTCCAACAAACAAACGGATAGTTTCTCCTACTTTGGCAGTAAGCGCATTATCACCAGTTAAGGCACCCGTTTTTCCATTAAACACTACATAATCAGCATCTTCTTTAATGGCTTTTGCCATATCAAACGGTTGTAATCCTTTTTCACCATTAGCACCTTTTGTATAAAAATCACCTTGCATGATGTAGTACTCTTTGTCAACTGGAGGCAATCCACCTTCTGGTTCTACCAAAATAAGTCCGTACATACCGTTTGCAATGTGCATTCCAACAGGAGCAGTTGCACAATGGTAAACAAAAAGACCTTGATTTAACACTTTGAAAGAGAATGTAACCTCATGTCCTGGAGCTACAAAAGACGATTTTGCACCACCACCTGGACCAGTTACCGCATGTAAATCGATGTTGTGTGGCAATTTATTATCAGGATGATTTTTTAGGTGAAATTCAACTTCATCACCAATTCTGGTTCTGATAAAACTTCCAGGAACCGAACCTCCGAATGTCCAATAAACATATTTTACACCATCCGCCATTTCGCCTTCTTTTTCAATTATTTCAAGATTGACAATCAGTTTTTTTGCGGGTCTATCTCCAACTGGTTTTGGAACAAAAGGTGGTGCTGTTAGTTCAGCATTTATTGCTTCTCCTTCTGTTTCTATAAGTGTCGCATCGACTTTTTTGTATTCCTCGTTTTGCTTGCAACTTGCAAATGCTATAAGAGCAAAAACTGTTAAAATTATTTTTCTCATGATATTAATTTATTTATTTTCTATTTCTAAAGCTTCATCTGTTGGTCTTCCATATTTTATAAAATCATATATAAAAAGACCAATTCCAATGGTAAACATGGTAGCGCAAATCAATAGTGTTACAAAGTGAATTTCAGTTTCTTTTTGAGCATCCATAAACTCCATTTTCAGTTTACGTTCCATATATACTTGAACCACACCTGCAACTCCAAAAGCTACCGTCATCCCTAATATTCCAATATTAGAAAGCCAAAAAGCGGCATTTCCTTGAACGCTGTTGTAGCGTTTTCTTCCAGTTAAATTTGGCAGAGCGTAACTAATAATTGCTAAAACTATCATTGCATAAGCACCCCAAAATGCATAATGACCGTGCATTGCCGTTACTAATGTTCCGTGAGTATAAAGATTTGTTTGTGGTAAAGTGTGTGCAAATCCTAATAATCCTGCACCAATAAACGATACAATAGCAGAACCAATTGTCCAAAATAAAGCAATTTTGTTGGGATGACTTTTTTCGCCTTTTCTATACATATTAACAGCAAATAATGCCATTGCAAGAAATGCTAGTGGTTCAAGAGCTGAGAAAATTCCTCCAACAATTAACCAAATTTTGTTTACACCTATATAATAATAGTGATGACCAGTGCCTAAAACTCCTGAAAGAAAGGTCAATCCAATGATGACATACAGCCATTTTTCGATAACTTCTCTATCGACACCTGTCAATTTTATTAATAAATAGGATAAAATACCTCCCATTATTAACTCCCAAACACCTTCAACCCACAAATGAACCACCCACCAACGGAAGAAAGAATCCATAACTTGACTGTCAAACCAAATCATTCCTGGTAAGTAAAGCAATGCGGCAAACAACAATCCCATTGATAATACCAATGCTGTTGTAGTTTTGCGTTTTCCTTTGTAAAGTGTTGTCAAAATTATTCCTAAAAATAATAATACATTTATTACTACAAGAAAATCTAATTCTCTTGGAATTTCAAGAAATTTTCGTCCTTCCCAATGGTTGAGGTGAAAGCCAACAACGGCAACAACACCAACAACGGCAAGCGAAATGAGTTGTACATAAGCCAATTTTACACTTACTAATTCGTGTTGTGCTTCTTCGGGAATAATATAATATGCCGCTCCCATAAAACCTGTTAATAACCAAACAACGAGTAAGTTGGTGTGTACAGCACGAGCTGTATTGAACGGAATAATGTTGTGCAAACCGTCTATTCCAATTCGATCAAAGCCCATAATAAATCCGTAGATTATTTGTAGCGAGAATAGCAGCATACAGAGAGCAAAAAACCAATAGGCTACTTTTTGTGATTTATATTTCATTTTTGTTGATTTTATTTGTTATCATCTTTTGCTAATGGAGAAACGATTCGGTCAAAGCCATTCAAATCTATTTTTCCAATCCATTTAAAGTAGGCTACAACGGCATCGGCATCGGCTTCGCTCATATTGTAAGCCACCATTTTTCGTCCACGTGGTGCCCACGGTTCTTTGCTCATCAAGACGGCTTTTACATAAACCTCGCCTCGCCGGTCAATTACTTTTGTCAATTCAGGTGCATAATAAGCACCTTCGCCAAGAATAGTGTGACAACCCATACAATTATTGGATTCCCAAATTTCTTTGCCTTTTACAACTTGCGCATCAATTTTGCCGTAGTTGGTTTGGTCATTTTTTGGCATAAACGAGTAGACAGTTAGTCCTATAAAGACTAAAAAGGTGACTAATGTTCCGCCCAGAAAAAATGCCCTTGCTTGTGATTTTGATAGCATAAATTTTAGTTTTTAGTTAATTATTTTTACAATAAAGGACAAAATTATCCTTTATTAATGTTGACCAAAATTCTGAATGTATATTGTCATAAAATATGATAAAAGTCATGATTGTTCAATAAAAGATAAAATTATCTTTTATTGAAATATGTTTTCATTTTTTTGTAATAAAAACTATGTTTTCTAAAAGTTGTGAATATGCAATCAGGGCCACTATTTTTATAGCTACTCAATCTCAAAGTAATGCTAATATTGGGATAAAAGAAATTGCAAAAGAAATTGATTCTCCTATTGCTTTTACGGCAAAGATTTTACAGGTACTTGTCAAAAATAATATTCTTAAATCTACTAAAGGAGTAGGCGGAGGTTTTATGATTTTGAAAAATGATTTGAAAAATTTAAAGCTTTCAGATATTGTAATTGCCATTGATGGAAATTCTGTTTTTTTAAAGTGTGGATTAGGTTTGAGTAATTGCTCAGAAGACCATCCATGTCCAGTTCATGAAAAATTTAAGTTTGTAAAAAAAGATTTAATTTTTATGTTAGAAAACACAAATCTTGAAGAATTGACCGTAGGAATAAAAAAAGGAACAACTTTCTTGAAATACTAAAAAAAAGCGCGAATTACGACAATTCACGCTTTCCAACCTTAGATAAAGAAAAACAATTTTTGAATTAATAAGTAACTTTATTTAGGTAGCAGCACATCGCCGATAACATGAATTATCCCGTTTCCTGTTGGGATAGAGGCTACTATTTCTGATCCATTTACAAAGGTTTTATCACCTTTTTTAGTGATTTTTACTTTACCGCCAAAAACCATATCAAACTCTTGTCCGTCGTTCATATATTCAATTTTTAAGGTTCCAACATAAGTGTGATACCCTAAAATGTTTTCCAAATCTCCTTTTTTCTCTGGTTTTAATTAACCTTCTACGGTTCCGGCAGGCAGTTTATCGAAAGCGGCGTTAGTAGGCGCAAAAACCGTAAATGGACCGGCATTACTTAACGCAGTTACCAATCCCGCAGCTTTTACAGCAGTTACCAATGTGGTGTGATCTTTACTTCCTACGGCGGTTTGCACGATGTTGGGAACAGAAGTTTCATCGACCACATTTTCTTGTCCTCCAGTTGATACTGCTGTTGTTTCAGAGGTCGATTCGGTTGCGGCTTGATCCGTTTGTTTGCAACTCATGGCAATAAATAAACTTGCCATTAACAATGTT
>CAIJFC010000332.1 GCA_903819815.1 uncultured Bacteroidota bacterium | reverse complement strand
GTATTTGTATTAGATACTGCAAAAGTGCTATTAGGTATTGGAAAGGCACAGTATACCAAAGATGTGATAGCGCCTAAATCTTCAATTTTAAAAACGAACTTATCCAATTTTGGAAAAAGTAATATAGACTCACTCATATTCGACATGAAAGTTTCGGAACTAAATTGCGAGTATACTTTA
The DNA here is from genome assembly GCA_903819815.1 of uncultured Bacteroidota bacterium. Taxonomy (GTDB): domain Bacteria; phylum Bacteroidota; class Bacteroidia; order Flavobacteriales; family Flavobacteriaceae; genus Flavobacterium. The sequence continues at coordinate 1,733 of CAIJFC010000332.1, read as the reverse complement.
GTTTTAACCCAAAGCTCAATTGTTAAAACCAGCGCTATTAATGCTCCAATTAATACTCCAATTAATGCGGTTAAAATAATGTCTATAAAAACAAGTGCTACTGCAGTAGGAGATTCTGTTGTATTTAATGGTAAATTAACCGATTCAGTTTTTAAACTTCAAAATATTCAAATTTCAAATTTTGAAGATGGACTCATTGAGTTGAAAATTATTATAAAAGATTCTTTGGGAAATGAAACTACTCCAGTTAAAACAAGCATATATAAGGATACTAAAGAGCCTATAATCACCATCAAGAAATCTACTATTACTGATTTAAAAGCAACATATACCATTGAATCAAATGAATTTTTATCAAATTCATTAATAAAAGATAGTTTAAAGATTAATATTGGTAAAATTGATTCAATAGCTAAAGTGGGGAACAAGCTTTATAATGTTTTTATTACACGCGTTTGTAATGACACTTTGATTTTAACAGTTAAGCCTAATTCATTAATGGATACGGTGGGTAATAAAAATTTAACGACATCCATTACTGGTATCGAAAAAATAATTCCAGATAATCCATCTGTTTCAGGTTTAAATTATTGTCAAGGAGCTGGAGCAAATCAATTGACAGCTAATATCTTAACAGGACACAATTCAGTTTGGTATTCAAGCCCAAGTGGGACAACTTCATCCACTACAGCCCCAAAGCCTATTACTACAAATATTGGGAAAGTTGATTATTATGTTAGTCAAGTTAAAGTAACAACCGGTTGTGAAAGTTCCAAAACAAAATTAACAGTAACGGTCTTTGAAGTTCCTGCGGTACCTATTTTATCTAGAGATACAGCTAATTTTTTGGTTTCAAGTGCGACTTCTGGCAATAATTGGTACAAGGATAGTGCTATTTTAAAAGATAGCACACAAAAAATCAAACCTTTAACACCGGGGGCGTATAATGTGAAAACTACGCAAAATGGATGTGTAAGTGCTATAAGTTCAACCTATTATTTTTTAGTTACAGATATTCTAAAATTGAGTAGTACGGAATATATTAAACTTGCACCTAACCCTTTTCAAACTAAATTAAATTTTGATTTTTTCATTAAAGGGTATCAAAAGCTGAATTTAGATGTTTTTGAAATTTCGACTGGGAATAAAGTTGCATCTAGGGTTGGCTTAACACCTGGCGCTCCGATATATCTACCTGAATTAACTAGTGGTACTTATATTATAAGAATAACCAGTGCAGATGGCAAGTTGAGTTATCAGTTTAAAATGGTAAAAATGTAGTATTTTAGGTTTATAAATTTTTGATAATGAGTAAGCTTAAAATACTACTTCTTTGTTTGGCTGTTTCTTTTGTAACATACATACAAGCGCAAAAAGTTCAATTTAAACAAGATGACAAGAATAAAAAAGTAGAAGTATTTGTAGATAACAAATTTTTTACTGCTTTCATATATCCAGAAAATATGGAAAAGCAATCGCTTTATCCAATTATAGCGGCCTCAGGGAAAATCATTACACGTGGGTATCCTTTACAACCTCGTCCATTTGAGCGCACAGATCATCCACATCATGTAGGTATGTGGTTTAATTTTGGCGATGTAAATGGGCTTGATTTTTGGAATAATTCATTTGCAATCACAGCAGCGGAAAAGCCAAAGTATGGCAAAATAGCTTTTGATAAAATTGTTTCACTTAATTCCAAATTGGGAAAGTTAATAGTGAGTGCCAATTGG
>CAIJFC010000331.1 GCA_903819815.1 uncultured Bacteroidota bacterium | reverse complement strand
TATTCCTGGGAGCAGTAGTAATCATATCTCCGCTTTTTGGGATTTCCTGCCTACTTGTGCTGAGATTGCAAAGGTAAAAACACCTGATAATATTGATGGAATTTCATATTTACCAACACTATTAGGAAAAACGGACAAGCAAAAACAACACGATTATCTGTATTGGGAACGCAGCCAAAGTCAAGCCATCAGAAAAGGGGATATGAAGGCAGATTTTGTTTACGATAAGGCTACCCAAAAACAATATATTGAAATTTACAATCTTGCCCAAGATCCTTTTGAGAAAAATAATTTAGCTGAAACAATGCCAGAACTTAAGGCAGAGTTTGTAAAACTAGCTCAAACCGCAAGAGTAGAGTCTGAAATTTTTCCTTTAGTAAAAAAAGCAAAAAAAGCAAAAGTAAAAACCCAATAACCGATGAAAATCAAATATATAGTTTTTAGCTTTTTAGCTTTTACCGTTAGCTTAAAAAGTAGCGGTCAAACAAATAACAAAACAGTAAAACCTAATATCGTTTTCATCTATTTAGACGATTTAGGATATGGAGATTTAAGCTGTTATGGAGCAACCGCAATAAAAACGCCCAATATTGATGCTTTAGCCAATGGAGGAGTTCGATTTACAAATGGATATGCCACTTCGGCAACTTGTACTCCTAGCCGGTATGGTTTGCTTACTGGGGTGTATCCTTGGAGAAATAAAGACGCTAAAATACTTCCGGGTTCAGCCCCATTATTGATTGGTAAAGACCAACTAACCATTCCTAAAATGTTAAAAGAAAAAGGATACCAAACTGCCGTAGTGGGCAAGTGGCATTTGGGTTTAGGAACAGGAATTGTAGATTGGAATCAACAATTAGATGCAGGACCTAATGATGTAGGTTTCGATTATTCGTATATTATGGCCGCCACACAAGATAGAGTTCCTACTATTTATATTGATAATGGTAAAGTAGTAAATCTAGACAGTAAGGATCCTATTACGGTAAATTATGATAAAAATTTTCCTGGTCAACCCACAGGGAAAGAAAATCCTGAATTGCTATCCATGAAATGGCATCATGGTCATAACAGTTCGATTGTAAACGGTATTCCTAGAATTGGTTATGTTTCTGGTGGAGCGAGTGCCAACTGGAGTGATGTCGATTTAGCAGATCATTTCTTGGTTAAAGCGCAAACGTATGTAAAAAGCCATAAAGAGAATCCGTTTTTCTTATATTATGCTTTAAATCAGCCCCATGTTCCTCGTACTCCGAACCCGAGATTTGTTGGTAAATCAGGAATGGGACCCCGTGGAGATGTAATTTTGGAAGCGGATTATTGCGTGGGGGAAATAATAAAAACCTTAAAAGAAGAAGGAGTTTTTGACAATACTTTAATTGTATTTTCCAGCGATAATGGACCCGTATTGAATGATGGCTATTTTGATGATGCTGTGGAAAAATTAGGCAATCATAATCCAAACGGTCCCTTGCGTGGCGGAAAATACAGTCTTTTGGAAGCAGGTACACGAGTGCCGTTTTTCACCTATTGGAAAGGGCAAATTAAGCCTTTAGTTTCAGATGCATTGGTGTGCCAAATTGATTTATTGGAATCCATTGCGAAGTTGGTCAATGTTGATGTAAAAAGTACAGACAGTCAGGAGCTTTTAGATGTTTTTACAGGTAAAAGTGCTAAAGGAAGAACGAACTTGGTGATTGAAGCCAATACTAAAACTGCTTTTCGTCAAGGTGATTGGATGATGATTCCACCTTACTCTGGCGATGCAATTCTGGAAGAAGTTAACATTGAAATGGGAAATGATAAAGAGTATCAATTGTATAATTTAAAAAAGGATATCGGTCAAAAAAACAACCTCGCTAAAGCCCAACTCAAAAAATTGAAAGAATTGATGAAAAATTTCGAATTGATTCGGGGGAACAGTTATAATAATGTGGAAAAAATAGAATTGAAATAACAATGAAAAAACAAGCTGTTTTTTTAATACTAATTACGCTATTCATTTGTTCTAAAGCGATTAGTCAAACTAATTTAAGCAATAGCGAATGCGCTCCACTTAATCCAGAAAACTTTAATAAGGTGATTGATGGAAAACAAGTGGGTTTGTTTTTTCTTAAAAATGCGAATCTTACGGCCGCCATAACCAATTATGGCGGCCGTATTGTTAGTTTATGTGCTCAAGACAAAAACGGTCTAAAGGCCGATGTAGTTTTGGGCTTCAAAAGTATTGACGATTACTTAAAGGCAACCGGCGTGTATCACGGCGCTATCGTTGGAAGAGTAATCGGTAGAATTGCTAAAGGAACTTTTGATTTAGATGGAAAAACGCAATCTCTTACTATAAATAGTGGTTCCAACCACCAACATGGAGGAACCAAAGGGTTTCATAATCAAGTTTGGGAGGTAAAAACAGTTACAGATAGTTCTCTGGTATTGTCTTATATTTCTGTTGATGGAGAAATGGGATATCCTGGGACTTTACAAGTTGAAGCAACGTATCAGTTGACTTCGAATAATGAATTGACACTAAAATTATTGGCTACAACCGATAAAAAAACTATTGTAAATTTGACCAACCACGCTTTTTTTAACCTTGCAGGGGAGGGGAATGGAACTATATTAGATCATATTCTTACGATTCCCTCCAATTATTTCTGCAAAGTCAATTCCGATAAAATTAAAACAGGGGTATTGCTCAAAGTTTCTAGAACCCCATTTGATTTTAGAAAAGGTAAATCTATTGGAAAGGATATTGTTTTAGAAACATCTGACGAACAATTGAAAATTGGGACGGGTTATGATCAAAGTTATGTTTTAAAGAAAAAAAAGTCCGATAAAATTGTATTAGCGGCAACGGTTGTCGATCCTAATAGCGGCCGTAAATTAGAAGTTTTCACCAATAATATGGGGGTACATTTTTTTAGTGCCAATTTCTTTAAAGGTACCGATGTTGGAAAAATGGGTAAACCATTTAATTTTAGAGAATCGTTTGCATTAGAAACCCAGGACTATAACTCCCCAAATCAAAAATCATTTCCTACAATGATACTTAAACCAGGTGAAAAATATGAAACGTTCACCGTATACCATTTTTCTTACCTAAAGTAATAAAATAAGGCTAATATTATTTTTCTTGGCTTCAATCTATAAATTAATAAATCTTCCTTCCGTTATTATCTTACAAAAATTTTTTTTGTGATGCTTTTCATTTCAACTTTTAAAGTCCATAAATTTGATGCCATAAGGGTTACCAAAAAAAGAAAATCAACAACAAATCAAAAAAAAAATTATCTTTGAATTATTAACTTGATCCCTCATATAAAAAGTCAACTTTAGTTTGAAGACATACAACATTACCAATAGAAACAATAAATGCAAAGAATTCTAACATTACTAATTACATTATTTTTTTATGTATGTTCCTATGGCATTCAGAGAGACACTATTTATTTTAAAAACATAGATAACAAACAAGGTTTGTCTCAAAATGGCATAACAACAATATTTCAAGATAGAGATGGATATATGTGGTTTGGCACTCACTATGGATTAAACCGCTATGATGGCATGAATATTAAAACGTTTTATGCGTCAAATTCTTTCAACGATCTTTCAGACAATACTATAAATTCAATTACACAGGATCTTGCCGGTAATATTTGGATTGCCACAGAACAAGGCCTTACAGTTTATAACCCCATTACACATAAATTATATAATTTAAAAAAATACAATCCAAAAAACAGTCTTTTTGGTCAAAATATACAATCCATTAAATTGATTGATGGCAAAATAATGTTCACTAGTCAAAATGGACTTTGGAGTATCAATTCAGGAAAAGAACTCTTTACGGAGGAAAACACAAAATCAATTTGCGAAGAGAATATTCGATATAAAATCGATGCTAATTTAGATCTTGAATCTTTGAAAATTCATGAAAAAGATAAAAATGGAAATTATTGGTTCACTAATAAAAACCAAGTTATTCTAACTAAAATCAATAGTAATAAATTAATTATTTTTGCTAAAATTCCTATAGAACCGGCTGCGGATGTTACCATATCTGCTTTTTTTCAAGATAACTTTTCAAATATCTGGATAGGTACTCAAAACAATGGTTTATTTCATTTAAAAGAAGATAAAGGAAACTATTTTGCCTCTAAAATTTATCCAAAAAAAGATTCTAACATCAATTTTTCAAGAATAGCAAACATCATTCAAGATCATCAAAACAACTTAATTGTTACTTCGCGAGCCGACGGGGCAATTCTAATAAATAAAGAAGCCCTTAGAAAAAATGATTTTAACTCTTCAACTATTACCGCATTCGATTTACCTACTAGAAAAATAAAAAGTATTTACATCTCAAGAGACAAAACCCTTTGGATTGGATCATTAGGTAACGGTGTATTTTTTCAAAATAATTCGGGTCTAAAATTTAAAAACTATCATATTAAAGATAGAAAAAACAACTCAATCATCAGTAATACAAGATCAATTATTAAAGATGATTATAATAATTTGTGGATAGGAACTCTATTTGAAGGACTTTTTATTTATGACACGACCAATAAAATGATTGTGAAATCAATACTGAATGGAAAATCGATATTTGCTTTTTCCAAAATCGACAACCAACACATTCTAGTAGGTACCTCAGACGGTTTATATCTAGTCACCTATACTAAAAATAATTATAGTACTAAAAAGCTTAATACAAATAATAAGATTAATCCAATTGTTTTTTCAATTGCGCATGTAGAAAATCATTATTGGCTAGGAACTGACAGTAATCTAATTAGTTTTTCACTAACAAATGATTTTAATATAGTGAACGTAGTCAACTATAAAAATTTCATTCCTTCCTCACTAAATTCTATAAATTTCGTTCGAATTGTTAAATATGATCCCATTCACAAATTATTATGGATTGGAACTCAAACTAAAGGACTGGTTGTAGCCAAATTAAATAATGATTTTACTATAAAGAACTTTTCCCATTACAATCAAAACCCCAATAGTCTGGATAATAATGACTACATATGTGACCTACTTTTGGATAACAAAAACAATTGCTGGGTAGGTACAAAAAATGGGTTGTTTCAAATTAAATTAAATAAAGAGGGAGCTGCTTCAAAAATTAAAAAAATTACTATTCGAGAAGGACTTCCTAGTAATTTAATTCAATCTATCGAAACCGACAAGCAAGGAAATATATGGGTTGGGACAAATAGGGGATTAGTCAAATTAAATCAAGCATATAAAACAACAATTTATGATGTAAATGACGGAATTCAAAACTATGAATTTACAGAACACGCCTCTTATTCCGATTCCAATGGATTATTATATTTTGGGGGTATTGATGGTATTTCAACTTTTTTCCCCAATAATTCCAATAAAGTCAATTACAACGAACCTGTAAATATTAGTGAGTTAATCATTAATGGTATAAATGTAAATGATAGAATACTTAAAAATGATTCAAATAACCTTACACTTAATCATTTCGAAAATAATATAAAAATCAACTTTCTTTCACCAAATTACTACAATCAAAAAAATTGTAAATACGCTTATATTTTGGAGGGATTTGATGAAAATTGGTTAATAGCATCAGCAACTGTTTATGAGGTGAATTATAAGAATTTACCACCAGGTAATTATACATTTAAAATAAAAGTATCAAACGAAGATGGAAATTGGGAAGCAAAATACACCTCATTATCAATAGAAATTAAACCTTTATTTTGGTTGACTTTTCCAGCATTTTGTCTCTATTTAATTGTACTTTATTTTCTAATTAAATTAATCTCATCAATTACAAAAAAACGACTTGAGAAAAAAAATAAAGAGCAATTAGAAAAACAATATCAGGAGCAGATGGAGAGAATCAATAAATCGAAATTGGAATTCTTTATTAACATTTCTCATGAAATTAGAACGCCACTAACCCTAATTTTATGTTCAATAGAAAAACTGATTTCTAATTTTAAGCTGAATCCAAAACAAGAAAAAGAAGCATTAACTATTGATAAAAATGTAAATAATCTTTTGGAATTGACTAATGAATTATTGGCGATTCACAAAATGGAAACGGGTAATTACCAACTAAAAGTTCAGAAAAATGATATTATTTCATTTTTAAAAAATATCAAAGTTATTTTCAAGTCTTTGGCTAAATCTAAAGAAATTAAAATCTCAATTGAATCCTTTGAACCTGAATTATTTATTTGGTTTGATAAAAATGCTCTTGGAAAAATAATGTATAATTTAGTTTCCAATGCTATTAAACACACCAATAACGGGGGTAGAATTACAATTAGAATATTACCTTCTTCGGAGGAAGGGTTTTTAACAATTGATGTCATCGATAATGGCTCAGGAATTGACCCCAATTATATTTCTAAAATATTCAATAGATTTTACCATCACGGTGGTAATATGGACCGCTATGTTAATGGATTTGGAATAGGTTTGTCTTTGACTAAATCAATGATTGAACTTCATAAAGGAACAATTTCAGTCAGTAGTGAATTGAATATTGGAACTACTTTTACATTGAATTTGCCTTTGGTTGAAAAGGCGTACTCTGATGAAGAAAAATCAGATAAATTCCTTTGGGATAATGATTTACCTAGAGCTCTTAGTATTGCTGATTACGATCAAGGCAATGAAATAGATAGTACTAAATTAGTTGATATAAATGCCCATTTCAATGATGAAAAACCTACTATTTTATTTGTAGATGATAATAAAGATTTAATTGAAAATATGGCCGATTACTTTATGGACAATTACAACATATATACAGCAGATAATGGGCAAATAGGTGTTGAAATTGCAAATAAATTACAACCTGATATTATTATTAGTGACTTGGTAATGCCTATAATGAATGGTATTGAACTATGTGAGACGCTTAAGAATGATATTAAAACTTCGCATATCCCGATAATTCTATTAACGGCTCAGGGCGATATGAACACTCAATTTGAAGGGGTAAAATCTGGTGCTGACTATTTTGTTCCTAAACCCTTTAATATTAAAATTTTAAATCTAACCATTAAAAATATCATAGATTCAAGAAAAAAAATTAAAAATCTATTTTTGACTAATAAATATGAAGATGCAAGTGACTTAACCACAAACACTAAAGACAAAGAATTTATTGAAAAACTCCTCAAATATGTTAACGATAATATAGAAGAGGATAATTTGAATATTATTAATATAGCAGATAAATTTTCAATGAGTCGTTCCACCTTTTTTAGAAAAGTTAAGATGATAACTGGAACTACTGGGAAAGAGTTTATTGATTCGGTGCGATTGAAGCGTGCCTCCAAACTTTTACTAGAATCGGATTTAAATATATCTGAGATTGCTTATGCCATTGGTCATTCTAATCCTCAGTATTTTTCTAAGTGGTTCAAATCCCATTACAAAATGTCGCCTTCAGAATATATTTTAAAAAATAAAATAAAGGATATAAATAGTTAGTATTTTCGGGGGATAAAGGAATAGAAAAAATAATGTTGCTTTTACTATGATTTTGATATTGGTTTAAAACCAATATTATTCTGACTTCCTTTTTTGTTTGTTTGAGATCTTGTCTAATTATTTTAAGGTCTATTAAATTATATATTAATACATATAAAAAAAACCTGTCAATTGACAGGTTTTTTTTAAAATCATCTAAGGATAAATTTTTTATTGAACTACAATAGTTACACTTGCTGTGTTTCTTCCAAAATTATATTCACTTGCAGATGCAGTGCTATTATAAATATAACCAGAACCTGAATAAATTTTATCACCTACTCTGGTGCCTAATAAAGTTACTACATAGGTTCCAGGGGTAGTAAATTTATAGGAATAAGTTAAATTGTATCTATTGATAGCTACACCAGTAGAAAATCCTCCTACAGGAGTTAATAATACACTTAAATTAGTGAAATAAGTACCTACAAGGTTTTGACAATCAGTAAAAGTTTTTAGTCTTGGCATTAATTCTCTAATGCGATTTGCTGCAGTATCTTTATAATACGATTGATCTAACAACCTTCTTAAGCCAGCAATTACAGTATTGACATCAAGGGGTGAAGTGGGATTTAAAATATTATATGCTGCAATTTCAGCAGTCAAAATAGGAGTCCAAGTGTCTAAACCGGATTGTTTTAACACATAATCCTCTTGATCAATTGTTCTACCTCCTGTAATTACTAAATAACTTTTAGTAAAATCGTGCCCTGCATCTCCTGAATAAACAACATAGGTTTCGGCATTACCAGACATATTAAATGTAACCGTTTCATTAACGGCTACTGTTGTTTTATTAGCTTCTATACTCACCCAGGTGTCTAAATCGTCCTTTTCACATGAGGCGAATAAAAACACAATCGATAAAAGATTTAAAATTCGAATAGAATATTTGGTTTTCATACTATTTATTTAATTAATTAATATCCAGGATTATTAGGTCCTATGGATGGATTTGCCATTCTCTCATTAGTAGGTATTGGAAGTAACATATGAAAATCTTGAATTGAACCAGTTATTAAATTCCATTCGTCAACTCTTCCATTCCAATAATTAGTCCATTTAGTATTGGTTATTACAGGAACTTCAACTGGAGGAGTTTCTGAAATTTTAGCAATACATTTAGCATTTAGTCCACGCAAGGTACTCTTTAGAATTCCCCATCGAACTAAATCAAACCATCTTTTGCCTTCTTGACTTAATTCTCTACTTCGCTCTAAGATAATATAATTTCTAAAAGCAGCTTGAGTTGAAACCAATGAATTAGTAAGAGTTAAATCGACTAAACCAATAGATCTTTGTAGCGTCAAAGAACGGGGTAATATATCTCTATGAATCCCACCTACATTTGTATTTCTAGCTCTACTTCGAAGTAAATTTAATGCATTGATTGCTAGTTGATTTGGACCATTTATTTCGTTTGATGCTTCAGCATAAATTAATGCTACTTCTGAATATCTAAATATTGGCCAATTGACATCATAATCATTTGTTTGAAGCACGAAACCAGGACTTCTAACTGGATATCTCCTAAATTTAGCTGCCGATACCGGTGGATTAGTACTTACAGCACTTACTACAGAATACCCACCAGTAGCAGCATTTATTAGAATTCTTGCATTAGTCCATTTCATTCGAATGCTATCAGCTGCTTCATAGTAGAATTGATGGTAAACATTAGCTCTAATAGCACCTTGTGATCCGCCAGCAGATAAATTATCAACCCCAGAAGCAGTTGAAGGAATCCCCATATTCAGACCGATCGTATTACCAACCCCTAATCCTGGTGATTTAAATTGTACATCAAAAACAATTTCATCATTATTTTTATTTTGTACTATAAACGCATCTGGAAAATAAGGACACAACCTGTATCGATTTGAATCCATTACTTCTTTAGAATATCTAGCCGCTAAAGTAAAATCGGCAATACCATTACCGGTATTATCCCTTCTAGCCATACTACCTCTTGTTAGGTATATACTAGCTAATAAAGTTTTAGCTGCATCTTGCGTGGCATGTCCTGCTAAACCGGCAGCTTTTACTTTTAAATTGATCACACCATATTCAAGATCTCGAATCATATTTTCATAAATTGTAGCAACAGGTGTTCTAGGAATATTTAGATCATTCAATGAAGTGGTTTCTGCTTCTTTATAAGGTACATCTCCATAATATCGTATTAAATTGAAGTACAATAACGCTTTAATAAATTTTGCTTCTGCCACTAAAGTATTTCTTTCATCAACATTCATAGTAATACCTGGAATTTTAGATATAGCTAGATTTGCTCGATTTATTCCCTCGTAATGATCTCTCCAAATCGGTAAAATTACTTCTACATTGTCAGCTGTAAAAGTGTACAAGTTTAATCCTGAAAGTGGTACTTTTGATCCAGCATTATGCTCATCTGTAGAAAAAAGAGTTTGGCTTTTTCCATATACACCTTCTAGTTGCAACGAATTGTATACCCCTATAATTGCCGCTTTAGCATCGGCTTCTGTTTTAAATGAATTTTCAACTGAAAGATCGGAAACAGGAACTTCTTCTAATAAGTCACTACAACCTAGAAAACTCGTAAACAATACAATAAGAAATAAATAGTTGATTTTATTTTTCATTTTTTTCATTTTTTTTTAGATTAAAAATTAAGTGAAAGTCCTAATGTCATAGAGGTACTTCGTGGATAACTCCCAAGATCTACGCCACCACCAACTCTTCCGGCTGTTCCTCCTATAGCATTAACTTCTGGATCAAACCAAGAATATCTAGTAAGCATAAAAGGATTATTTATCCTAGCAAAAAGTCTAAATTTATTTAGATTTAGATTATCTACGATTGATTTAGGCATCGCATATCCTAAGGTTACGAAATCACATTTTAAAAAAGAACCGTCTTCCACATAAGCACTTCTGAATAAAGAGGAATAAACTCCATTACCATTTTCACCATGAAAGGTACCGTTAGGATTATAAGCAGCGTTGTAAGAATAATCAGACATCGATTTTAATGTATTCCAATTATTAATACCTCCTTTATCTAAATTTCCAATATTTCCATTTATTACGTCGTTACCATAAGAAAAACGTAAAAAGAAACTGAAGTCAAAATTTTTATAAGTGAATTCATTATTCAAACCTCCAATAAAATCTGGATTTGTATTTGCTATTGGCACTTTGTCATAGCTATTAATAATCCCATCTCCATTGACATCATAAATTTTGACTTGGCCATTATTATTTATATCTGGAATTCCAACACCAACTTGTCTTGGGCTATTTGCCGCTTCTGTTTGATTGTTAATAATTTGATCTTCAATGAAACCATAATAAATACCCGTTGACTGTCCAACACGGATTAATATTTCATTCATGAATTTACTTGGAAAAATATTGGCATTAAAATAAAATTCAAGCTTATCTCCTAAATCAAGCACTTTATTTCGATTAAGTGAAAAAGTAAAATCAGATTTCCATTTAAAATCGCTATTATCAATATTGATTGAATTAACCGTTAATTCCAATCCTTTATTATTAAAAGAACCAATATTTTTTAATGCAGTTTCGAAACCTGAAGACAAAGGCAATTGTACTTCTAACAATAAATCAGTTGTTTTTTTATAATAAGCTTCAGCAGTAATTGTTAAACGATTTTTAAAAAACCCTAAATCAACACCTAAATTGGATTGTTCAGTAGTTTCCCATTTCAATCCAGGATTAGAGACATTGTTCTGAGCTATTCCGGAATAAAATACATCATTAAATACATAATTAGCCGCTCCAAATAAACCGATAGAGCTATAGGCAGGTATCTGGTTGTTACCAGTTACACCATACGACGCTCTCAACTTGAAATTATCAAAAATATCCATATTTTTGATAAATGACTCTTCCGATAGTGTCCATCCTAAAGCAACTGAGGGAAAGTATCCCCATTTATTTTCTTTTCCAAATTTTGATGAACCGTCCGCTCTAATGGATGCGGTTAAAAGATATTTATTATTAAAACCATAAGCGACTCTACCTAAAAATGACATTAAGTTATCTTTTGCTATATTGTTTTTTGGTAAAGTAGCAAT
>CAIJFC010000330.1 GCA_903819815.1 uncultured Bacteroidota bacterium | reverse complement strand
TCACAAAAGACACAAAAAACTTATGTTACTTTTGAATTTAACTTTGTGACTTTTGTGGTAAATTTTTCATTATGACTTTCAAACAAAAATATTAACCACAAAAGACATTAAACAAAAGACTGAAAAGAGATTACAAAAGACACAAAGAATTTTTAGCTGTTTTGAATTTTTCTTATGTTACTTTTGTATTTATTTTTGTACCTTTTGTGGTTAATTTTTAATTATGACTTTCAAACAAAAAATCCATCAGCATTATACCCAGCAAGTCCAAGACAAAATAGATGTTTTTCGGGATATGATTTCGGCATTGACCGAAGATTCTAAGAATGATGCTAAAGGATCAGCAGGTGATAAACATGAAACAGCGTTGTCAATGATGCATATAGAACAGGAAAAACTCAATTACAAACTCAAAGAAGTTTTAGACCAAAAAGAAGTTTTAGATAAAATAGATTCCTCTTTATTACATACCAATATTGCTTTGGGAAGTTTGGTTAAAGCCAATGGAATCTATCTTTATGTGAGTTTGGCGCTTACAAAAATTAACATCGAACAAGTAACTATTATCGCTTTATCGCCACAATCACCATTGGGAACTAAATTAATGGGAAATAAAGTGGGTTTTGAGTTTGAAATTAATTCTACAAAGTATCTCATACAAAGCATTTCATAACCCCGATTTTTCTAATCTGTAACTTCATATATAGATTCCGACTGCTTTTACTTTCATATTTACATAAAAATATAAATTTATGTTTATTATTATAACTAAATAATTCTATTTGGTTTTAATAATAAATCATTATACTCAATTTTGCAGATGTAAAAAAATAGAGTATGTGTGGAATTTTAGCCATTATCGGAAAAGGAAAAGACGAAGGATTAGTTAAAGAACTTTCAAAAAGAATGTCACATCGTGGACCAGACGAAAGTGATTTGCATGTAACAGAAAACGGTCATATACTAAGTCACGAGAGATTGTCGATTATAGATTTGCATTCGGGAAGACAACCAATTCAAGGTTCAAAAACCGCTTGGATGGTTCACAATGGCGAAGTTTACAATCACCAAGAATTGAGAGATGGGATTTTGAAACACCATACTTTCAGAACCAAATCGGATTCTGAGGTTATCGTTCATTTGTACGAAGAATTTGGATATGATTTTTGCAATATGTTGGATGGAGATTGGGCATTTGTAATTGTTGACGGTGACGATTATATTGCGGGTCGTGATCCAATGGGCGTGAAACCGTTGTATTATGGTTTGGACGAAAGAGGTCGCACCTATTTTTCATCTGAAATGAAACCAATTGCCGACCAATGCAAAACGTTTTCCACATTTCCACCAGGACATTATTACACCCCAAAAACAGGATTTGTAAAATATTATCATCCTGAATATGAAGATTATTTAAAAGCAAATCACGAATTGGATTTAGAATCAATTAGAAAATCTCTAACACAAGCTACACGCAAAAGATTAATGAGCGATGTACCTATTGGAGTTTTACTTTCAGGAGGATTAGATTCTTCGTTAACTTCGGCAATAGCCTCAAGATTGTTAGCGGAAAGCGGCAAAAGATTACACTCTTTTTCAATTGGTTTAGATGCCCAAGCTCCGGATGCTTTAGCTGCCAAAAAAGTAGCTGACTATTTAGGAACAGAACACCACGAAATTCACTTTACAGTAGAGCAAGGAATCGAAATATTAGACAAATTGGTTTGGCATTTAGAAACCTATGATGTGACTTCAATTCGTGCCAGTACGCCAATGTATTTCCTGTCAAAAGCAATCACTGATTTGGGAATAAAAGTGGTATTGTCTGGTGAAGGTGCCGATGAAATTTTTGGAGGTTATTTGTATTTTAGAAACGCTCCATCAACGGTAGATTTTCAAAAAGAAACTATTGAAAGAGTCCAAAAATTATTTACAGCCGATTTATTAAGAGCTGATAAATCAACAATGGCTCACGGTTTAGAAGCAAGAGTTCCTTTTTTAGACAAAGAGTTTTTGGATTTGGCAATGCTCATTAAAGCAGAAGAAAAACAACCAAAAACTTATTATGGAAAGGAAAAATACATTCTTAGAAAAGCATTTGATACTCCGGATAATCCGTATTTACCGGATGAGGTTTTGTGGAGGCAAAAAGAGCAATTTTCGGATGGAGTAGGCTACAATTGGATCGATCAATTAATTGAATTTTGTTCGTCAAAAGTTTCTGATTTAGAATTGGAGTCTGCGGCTTCGTTATTCCCTTATAATTCCCCTACCACTAAAGAAGCGTACTATTATAGAACCATTTTTCATAAATATTATCCACAGTCTAGTGCTGCCGAAACCGTTCGAAAATGGATTCCAAAATGGCAGGAAAATCAAGATCCTAGCGGAAGAGCGAATGCCGCTCATGTAAATGCTGATACCGATATTGCTAAAACAAGTGTGATTTTTAGTTAGTTTTTTTATTGCATTTTGTTTCTAAACGCTTACTATTTAGTAAGCGTTTTTTATTGGTGTAATTTGGTATAGTAATTAACGGATATATGTTAATAACTTAAGGTATAAAACAAGCGATTTAAAGGAATATTAATTCTTGTTTGACTATATTTGTACGTTAAACAAAAAAATATTCAGAATTACATTAATATGAGCGAAGAAATCAATAAAAATAATTATTCAGCAGATAGTATTCAGGCATTAGAAGGAATGGAGCATGTAAGAATGCGTCCATCAATGTATATTGGAGATGTAGGAGTTAGAGGTTTGCACCACTTGGTTTATGAGGTTGTAGATAACTCAATCGATGAGGCAATGGGAGGTCATTGCGACACGATAATTGTTGATATAAACGAAGACGGATCTATTTCTGTTGAAGACAATGGTCGTGGTATTCCTGTTGGAATTCACAAAAAAGAAGGCGTTTCTGCACTGGAAGTTGTAATGACTAAAATTGGTGCAGGAGGTAAATTCGATAAAGATTCGTATAAAGTTTCTGGAGGACTTCACGGTGTTGGGGTTTCTGTTGTAAATGCATTATCAAATCATTTAAGAGCGACGGTTCACAGTAGCGACGGTAAGGTTTATGAACAAGAATATGAAAAAGGAAAATCGTTATATCCAGTAAAACAAATTGGAGAAACTACTAAAAGAGGAACTATTGTTACTTTTTATCCAGACCCTACTATTTTTACTCAAACAGTAGATTATTCTTATGATACTTTGTCGGCTCGTATGCGTGAATTGTCTTACCTTAATAAAGGAATTACGATTACGTTTACAGACAAAAGAGAGTTGGATAAAGACGGGAAATTTGTTTCTGAAGTATTTCATTCTACGGAAGGTCTTAAAGAATATATCCGTTATTTAGATGGAAATCGGGAACCAATTATTGCGCACGTAATTTCTATGGATTCTGAAAAAGGAGAAATCCCAGTAGAGGTTGCCTTAATTTACAATACTAGTTACACGGAAAATATTTTTTCTTATGTAAATAACATTAATACACACGAAGGGGGAACCCACTTGCAAGGTTTTAGAACAGGTTTAACTCGTTCGTTAAAGAAATATGCAGATTCCTCTGGAATGTTGGACAAATTGAAATTTGAAATTTCTGGTGATGATTTCCGTGAAGGATTAACAGCTATTATTTCGGTGAAAGTTGCAGAACCTCAATTTGAAGGACAAACTAAAACTAAATTAGGAAATAGAGAAGTCGTTTCGCCTGTAAGTCAAGCTGTTGGAGATATGATTGAAAACTATTTGGAAGAAAATCCAAATGATGCTCGTATCATAGTTCAAAAAGTTATTCTTGCTGCCCAAGCCCGACACGCTGCCAAAAAAGCACGTGAAATGGTACAACGTAAAACAGATCG
>CAIJFC010000329.1 GCA_903819815.1 uncultured Bacteroidota bacterium | reverse complement strand
TGGAAAGGAAACGAGGGGATTTTTTATTCTAGTTATGAAAAGCCAAAAGGAAGTGAGCTTTCGGCTAAAACAGACGAACATAAATTGTACTTTCACCAATTAGGTACCGCTCAAAAAACAGATTTAGTAATCTTTGGCGACAAGGAAAAACGTCGCTATGTGGGCGGAAGTGTTTCTGAAGATGATCGCTACTTGTTTATTTCGGCAGCAAATTCTACCTCTGGTAACGAATTGTATTTAAAAGATTTAAACGCTCCAAATTCTAAAATTATTCCTATTGTAAGCAACTTTGATTTTGATGTTGACGTAATAGACAATTTAGGATCAAAACTATATATCCTTACCAATATAAACGCTCCAAATAAACGAATTGTAAGTGTAGATGCTAGTAATCCAGGAATTGAAAACTGGGTTGATTTTATCCCAGAAACCGACAATGTGTTATCGCCAAATACGGGAGCGGGATATATTTTTGCAACTTACATGAAAGATGCTATTTCGTTAGTAAAACAATACGATTTTAAAGGAAATTTAATTCGAGAGGTAACCCTTCCAGGTATTGGAACTGCATCGGGTTTTGGCGGAAAAACAAAAGATGCTGAACTGTATTTCTCTTTTACCAATTATACTACGCCGGCAACTATTTACAGTTATAATCCTAAAGAGGGAAAGGCTACTGTTTATAAAAAACCCACTGTAGACTTTAAAAGCGAAAATTATATTTCTTCGCAAGTCTTTTATACTTCAAAAGATGGAACCAAAATTCCTATGATTATTACCCACAAAAAAGGGTTGAAATTAGAGGGGAAAAACCCTACCATTCTTTATGGATATGGCGGTTTCAATATTAGCTTAACGCCAAGTTTTAGTATTGCCAATGCGGTTTGGCTTGAAATGGGAGGTATATATGCTGTTGCCAACCTTCGCGGAGGTGGAGAATACGGTAAGAAGTGGCACGATGCAGGAACCAAACTTCAAAAGCAAAATGTATTTGATGATTTTATAGCTGCGGCTGAATATTTAATTGCCGAAAATTACACCTCTTCTGATTTCTTAGCTATTAAAGGAGGGTCCAACGGCGGATTGTTAGTTGGCGCAGTAATGACGCAAAAACCGGATTTAATGAAGGTCGCGCTTCCGGCCGTGGGAGTACTAGATATGTTGCGTTACCACACCTTTACTGCGGGAGCTGGATGGGCTTATGATTATGGAACTTCTG
Organism: uncultured Bacteroidota bacterium; assembly: GCA_903819815.1. Classification (GTDB taxonomy): domain Bacteria; phylum Bacteroidota; class Bacteroidia; order Flavobacteriales; family Flavobacteriaceae; genus Flavobacterium. The sequence continues at coordinate 1,566 of CAIJFC010000329.1, read as the reverse complement.
AGGATTCAAAAGAAATGTTTGAGTACATCAAAGGTTATTCTCCTGTTCAAAATGTGAAAATGGGTACAAAATATCCTGCCACTTTAGTAACAACTGGAGATCATGATGATCGTGTGGTGCCGGCACATAGTTTTAAATTTGCTGCCCAATTACAAGCAAAACATGTAGGAAACAATCCCGTTTTAATACGAATTGAAACCAATGCGGGTCACGGCGCTGGGAAACCGGTTTCAAAAACGATAGAAGAAGCTTCCGATATTCAAGCGTTTACGCTGTACAATATGGGATTTAATAACTTGCCATAATTGAAATCAAGTACATAAAAAAGCAGACTAATTTATATTAGTCTGCTTTTTTTAATATTCTATTTTCCCTAAATTCCGCATTGCCTTAACAATTTTGCCTTTTCTTTTGTTGATATAAACGGTTGAATTCGTGGCTTTGTATTTTCTTGGATTAGGCAATATGGCGGCTATGCCTGCGGCTTCTCTTGTGGTTAGATCTGAAGCTCCTTTTTGATACCAATATTCGGTTGCGGCTTGAGCACCATAAATTCCATCTCCCATTTCAATGGAGTTTAAATACACTTCCATGATTCTTTCTTTACCCCAAATTAATTCAATTAAAACCGTAAAATAAGCTTCAAAACCTTTACGGATATAACTCCTTCCTTGCCAAAGAAAAACATTTTTTGCGGTTTGTTGAGAAATAGTACTTCCTCCTTTAATTTTTTTTCCTTTTTGATTGTTTTTTAAGGCCTTTTGCATTGCTATAAAATCAAAGCCGTGATGGGTTAAAAAAGTTCCATCTTCGCTTGAAATTACTGCCTTTTGAAGGTTTTTGGAAATTTCTTCTATAGGAACCCAATCGTGGTTACAGATCATTTCTTTACCGTCCATCTTCATTTCTATGGCTCTCGTAACCATTAAAGGGGTAAAAGGAACGGGGACAAATTTGAATACTACAACCATTCCAATTGATATTCCTAAAAACCAAAGAAAAATTCTAAATGCGATTCGGGTAAATTTTTTCCACATATAAATTATATTAAATCGGCCAATTCTGTGCCTATTAAACTGCCAATTGCAACTCCCATTCCGCCCAATCGAACGCCACAGTAAACATTATTAGAAATGGGTTCCACAATTGGATTTTTTGAGGGTCCAAGCCCCATAATTCCACTCCAACGATGCTCGATGCTGAATTCTTGATTTGGTAAAATTACTTCTTTTAATAGCATTTCCAAATGGTTTTGAATTAATTGTGTTTCGCCAAATTCATCGGTTGCTTCGACTTGAAAATCTAAATTTCGGCCTCCGCCAAACAAGATTCTGTCTCCAAAATTTCTAAAATAATAATACCCTTTGTCAAAATGAAAGGTACCTTTTAGGTGTAAGTTTGGAATGGGCTGGGTAATTAAAACTTGCGCTCTTGCTGGTTTAACGTCGCCTTTTGTAAGTTCGGAAGCAAAGCCATTGGTAGCAAATAATAGCTTTTGGGTTTTGAATGAAAAATCTCCAAGTGCCACCTCAACATTGATTCCATTGTCATTAAATGAAGTCACTT
>CAIJFC010000328.1 GCA_903819815.1 uncultured Bacteroidota bacterium | reverse complement strand
CGAAGGAGTTAAAAACCCTAACGAAGATATAATTGTTGCTACAACTCGTCCAGAAACCATATTTGGAGATACCGCTATTTGTGTAAACCCTAACGATGAAAGGTATTCTCACCTAATTGGAAAAACAGTTGTAGTGCCAATTTGCGGAAGAGTAATTCCAATCATTGCTGACGAATATGTAGATGTAGAATTTGGAACTGGTTGCTTAAAAGTAACTCCGGCGCACGATACAAACGATAAAGTTTTGGGAGAAAAACACCAACTTGAAATTATAGATGTTTTTAATGAAGATGCGAGTTTGAACAGTTATGGTTTGCATTACCAGGGTAAAGATCGATTTGTAGTTCGGGAAGAAATAGCAATAGAATTAGAAGCAATTGGTAGTTTAGTAAAAACGGAGATCCACTTAAATAAAGTGGGAACTTCAGAGAGAACTAAAGCCGTAATTGAACCTCGTTTATCAGACCAATGGTTTCTAAAAATGGAAGATTTAGTAAAACCTGCCATAAAATCGGTGTTGGTTGATAACGAAATTAAATTACATCCTAAAAAGTTTGATAACACCTACAAACATTGGTTAGAAAATATACGTGATTGGAATATTTCTCGTCAATTGTGGTGGGGACAGCAAATTCCTGCCTATTATTATGGAGTTGGAAAAGAGGAGTATGTAGTTGCTGAATCTATTGAGGAAGCATTGGCTTTAGCCAAAGAAAAGACGAATAACAGCCAATTAACGATTGAAAACTTAACCCAAGATAAAGATGCTTTAGATACCTGGTTCTCCTCATGGCTTTGGCCAATGTCGGTTTTTGGAGGAATTATGGATCCTGAAAACGAAGATTTTAAATATTATTATCCTACAAACGACTTAGTTACCGGACCAGATATTTTATTTTTCTGGGTTGCCAGGATGATCATTGCAGGTTATGAATATACTGGTAAAAAACCTTTTACAAATGTCTATTTAACAGGTTTAGTTCGTGACAAACAACGTCGTAAAATGTCGAAATCATTAGGAAACTCTCCTGATCCTCTGGATTTAATTGATAAGTTTGGTGCTGATGGTGTTCGTGTAGGATTGCTTTTAAGTGCTTCGGCTGGAAACGATATCATGTTTGATGAAGAATTGTGCAACCAAGGAAAAGCATTTACCAATAAGATTTGGAATGCTTTAAAATTGATCAAAGGATGGGAAGTTTCTGATGCAATTTCGCAACCAGAATCTTCAAAAGTGGCTATTGAATGGTATGAAGCAAAATTGCAACAAACCTTGGTGGAAATTGAAGATAATTTTGAGAAATACAGAATTTCTGACGCATTAATGGGAATTTACAAACTGGTTTGGGACGATTTCTGTTCGTGGTTTTTAGAAATGATTAAACCTGCCTATCAGGCTCCAATAGATAAAATTACATTTGATAAAGCAATTGAAATGCTGGAAAGTAATTTGAAATTATTACATCCGTTCATGCCATTTCTAACAGAGGAAATTTGGCATTACACTGCTGAAAGAACACCTGAAGAAGCGCTGATTGTTTCTACATGGCCAATATTAAAACCATTTAATTCCAATTTAATTGCTGAATTTGAAAATACAATGGAAGTAATTTCAGGAATTAGAACCATTAGAAAAGATAAAAATATTCCATTTAAAGACGCAATAGAATTTAAAGTAGTGAACAATGATAACGTTTCATATCATTTTGATTCAGTTATCACTAAATTAGGAAATATATCATCTTTAGAATATGTAACTGAAAAAGTAGACGGTGCCTTATCATTTAGAGTAAAATCGAATGAGTATTTTATACCTATTTCTGGAAATATTAACGTTGAAGAAGAAATTTCGAAATTAACTGAAGAGTTAATTTACATTAAAGGTTTTTTGAAGTCGGTACAATCGAAGTTGTCTAATGAAAAATTCGTTAATGGCGCTCCCGAGAAAGTATTGGCAAATGAAAAACAAAAAGAAGCCGATGCTCTAGCAAAAATTGCTACTATTGAACAGAGTTTAGCTAATTTGAAATAAAAAAAAGCCTCAATTATGAGGCTTTTTTATTGAATACAAATCCCAATCCAATTTTTGATAACATTCTTTTTCCAAAAGGAAAGAAAAATTTTGATTGTCCAAATAAATAGCCGAAACCCATTAATAAAAAAGGATATATTGGTAATACTAAAACTAGTAAAATCAGATAATAAATAAACCAATGCGTATTATCATCATTAATTCCAATAAAAGTCATTAAATAACTTGAAATTCGTGCCGATAAAGAACCGTTGATAGCAAACACAACAATTATCAATAGTAGTTGATAAATAGTAGTGATTCCCCAGCGTTCTTTTAATTTTTTCATATTCCAAATTTACAAAATTAATTGGCAATAAATCAGCTTATTAAATCAAAAAAATGCATCTTAAATAAAGATGCATTCTATTATATTATGTAAAAAACTTAAATTAATTTTTTAATATACTGATAATTTGCGAAGCCAATTCAGTTCCAATTCTATCTTGTGCTTCCAAAGTAGCAGCACCTATATGCGGAGTTAAAGATATTTTTTGATTCATTAAAATGGTTATCTCTGGATTTGGTTCGTTTTCAAAAACGTCCAAACCAGCAAATAAAACTTTACCGCTATCCAAGGCTTTTACCAAAGCAACCTCATCAATAACGCCACCCCGAGCACAATTTACAATTCCAACTCCCGGCTTCATGATTTCTAATTCGGCTGCACCAATGATATAACCCTCTTGTGCAGGAACGTGTAGCGTAATAAAATCCGATTCTTTGAATACCGATTCTAAAGATTGAGAAACTATTGTAGTCGTTATTGATTGACCATCAAAAAAGACTACTGAAACATCCACTTTTTCAATAAAACTATCAGCCGCTATCACTTTCATTCCTAATCCTAAAGCCATTTTTGCAGTAGCTTGACCAATACGACCAATTCCTACAACTCCCAATGTTTTTCCTCGCAATTCGATTCCATTTGCGTACGCTTTTTTCAAACCTTCAAAATTAGAATCGCCTTCCAAAGGCATATTTCTATTGGAATCATGCAAAAATCGAACACCAGAAAATAGATGTGCAAATACTAATTCCGCCACAGATTCAGATGAAGAAGCTGGCGTATTTATTACACTAATACCTTTGCTTTTAGCATAATCAACATCAATATTATCCATTCCAACTCCACCTCTACCGATAATTTTTAATCCTGGACAAGCATCGATAATATCTTTTCTAACTTTAGTTGCGCTTCGAACTAAAACAACACTGACGTTGTTTTCATTAACATAATTGGCAACTTGCTCTTGAGCGACTTTTGTTGTAATTACTTCAAAACCACCTTTTTCTAAAGCCAATATTCCACTTTTAGAAATACCATCGTTTGCTAATATTTTCATAATTATTTATATTTTACTTTCAAAATCTTTCATGACATCAACCAATACTTGTACACTTTCGATTGGAAGGGCATTGTACATAGAAGCTCTATATCCACCCACAGAACGGTGTCCTGGCAATCCAGAAATTCCAGCTGCTTTCCACATAGAATCAAATAATGAAGTGTGTTCTTCATTTTCCAACAAGAAAACTGCATTCATATTGGAACGATCTTCAACATTTGCAGCCCCTTTAAAATATGGATTTCTATCAATTTCTGAATATATTAAAGCTGCTTTTGCATTGTTCAATTTTTCTACAGCGGCAATTCCACCCAACTTCTTCAACCATTGTAAAGTCAATAAAGAAGCATAAACAGGAAAAACTGCAGGCGTATTAAACATACTTTCTGCTTTAATGTGTTTTTCATAATCCAACATACTCGGAATTTCTCTTCCTGATTTACCCAAAATCTCCTCTTTAATAACTACTAAAGTGGTTCCAGCAGGACCCATGTTTTTCTGAGCACCAGCATATATAATATCAAATTTTGAAAAATCTAAAACTCTAGAGAAAATATCGGAACTCATATCACAAACCACAGGAATTGAAACATTTGGAAATGTTTTCATTTGAGTACCAAAAATCGTATTATTGCTCGTGCAATGAAAATAACTAGCCTCTTCTGGAACGGTATATCCTTTTGGAATATGATTGTAATTTTGTTCTTTCGATGAGGCTACAACTACAGTTTCTCCAAATAACTTTGCCTCTTTTATCGCTGCCGAAGCCCAAGTTCCTGTATCAAAATAGGCCGCTTTTCCATTAACTTTCATTAAGTTATAAGGAACCATCAAAAATTCTAAACTCGCACCACCATGAAGAAATAAAGCCTGGTATCCTTTGCCTTTTAAATCTAATAATTCCAATGCTAATTCTCTTGCTTCATCCATTACAGCTACAAAGTCTTTGCTTCTGTGAGAAATTTCTAAAAGTGATAGCCCTGAATTATTGAAATCTAATATCGCTTCCGCAGATTTTTGAAAAACTTCTTGGGGTAAAATACAAGGCCCTGCGCTATAATTGTGTTTTTTCATTAGTGTTGTTGTGTTGAAAAAAAATTAAGCTACAAATTTCGTAAATAGGAAACTAAAATCAATTAAATATTACTAAATAGTTATACCGATTTATTAACAAAAACGTTTTAGTTAGTAATGAAATTTGAGAATTAGATAAACTACAATTTGATCAAGAAGTTAATTGTATCAACATTATCAGCATAATCCCATAAATTTGGTTTTTGAGTTTGTCCAAAAGGAACGCTATTTTCAATTAAATCATTAGAAACTATACATTGAATTTGCTCTTGATCTTGTTGTAATTTGTTTTTTACATCATCCAAATTATCATAATATTCATAAAATACAGATGATATTGGCGAAGAATAACTGGAATCTTCTTTAATAATTAGAAATTCATTGTCCAATAAATTGAAATTACTCATTAAGAAAACGGCCTTATTATAATCGTAGTTATTAATGTACTTTTCAAATTTCATCACTTGGTGATAAGGGTACATTCCACCAAAAAAAGCATCAAAATTATAATCTCTGGGTACAAATATCTTGGAAACATTTCTACATCCCAAGCCAAAATAGCGAAATACATCTTCACCTAAAGCGATCATTTGCTTCTCAGATTCATTTCCGTTTAAAACAGCTACAGAATTTCTTGTTTTTCTGATAATTGAAGGTTTATCTTTAAAATAATATTCAAAATAACGGGCAGTATTATTACTTCCAGTTGCAATTACAGCATCAAAATTTTCTAATTTACCTTCTGCAAAAGTGATGTAACCTCCAAATTTAGGTTCAACTGAAATGATGTATTTTGCTAAAAAAGGTAATAAATGCTGATCATTTGAAGAAGTTTTTACCACTACTTTATGTCCTGAAAGCAAAACCGAAATAAAATCATGAAAACCTACCAACGGAATATTTCCTGCCAAAACCAATCCTACTGTTTTAGATTCTACACCTATAAAATCATATGCCTCCAACCATTGGTTTAAATTATCTTCAGATAAAGCTTCAGCCCATGTTTGAATAGAAAAATAAACATTTTCATTGGTGTACCAACCATTATGTGATGGCGATAATTGAATTAAATCAATGAATTGATCAAAATACAAATCATTGAAAAGCACCGATTGACATTTAGTATTTTCAGCCTCTGAAAATTGCGATAAGAATTTTCCAAGTTCAACGAAAATATTTTTTTTATGTTCTAATGTCATATTGATTTGCGTATGATAAGTTTTGGATGTAATTTTGCACAAAAATAAGATAATTATCTGCAATAGGCAATACGCCGTAAGCTTTATGCTTATCGCTTTTAGCCTTTTGCTTAAAGCAAAATAAAATGGCAATTATAATAACTGACGAATGTATTAATTGTGGGGCATGCGAACCGGAATGTCCAAATACTGCAATTTATGAAGGAGCCGACGATTGGAGATACAAAGACGGAACAAAAATTAGAGGAAAAGTAATTTTAGCTGATGGAACTGAAGTGGATGCTGATGCTGCTCAAACTCCAATTTCAGACGATATTTACTATATTGTTCCTGGTAAATGTACCGAATGTAAAGGATTTCACGACGAACCACAATGTGCTGCAGTTTGCCCTGTTGACTGTTGTGTTCCTGATGACAATCATGTGGAGAGCGAAGAAACGTTATTAAACAAACAAGCCTTTTTACACAACGAATAAAAATTATAAATCCTGAGTTAAAGCTCAGGATTTTTTTATAAAGGCATTTATATTTAACAATTTTTATTAAAAGATATAAATCCTATATTTGCACTCTTAAAAATAAACCATAATGAAAGCAGGAATTGTAGGATTACCAAATGTTGGAAAATCAACATTATTCAATTGTTTATCAAATGCAAAAGCACAAAGTGCTAACTTCCCTTTTTGTACTATCGAACCTAATATAGGAGTAGTAAATGTTCCCGATTCAAGAATTACAAAATTGGAAGAATTAGTAAATCCGGAGCGCGTTCAAATGGCAACCGTTGACATTGTTGATATCGCAGGATTGGTAAAAGGAGCAAGTAAAGGCGAAGGTTTAGGCAATCAATTCCTGGGAAATATTAGAGAATGTAACGCCATCATTCATGTTTTACGTTGTTTTGATAACGACAATATTATCCATGTTGACGGAAATGTAAATCCGATTCGTGACAAAGAAACCATCGACATCGAATTGCAATTAAAAGATCTTGAGACCGTTGAAAAACGTCTTGAAAAAGTAAGCCGAGCCGCCAAAACTGGTAACAAAGAAGCGCAAACTGAAAAAGCACTTTTAGATAGAATCAGAGAAACATTACTTCAAGCAAAATCAGCAAGAACAGTTGTTCCACAAAATCACGAAGAAGTAGAATTAATGGAAACTTTCCAGCTAATTACTACAAAACCCGTATTATACGTTTGCAATGTAGATGAAGAGTCTGCTGTAAATGGAAATAAATATGTGGATCAAGTTCGCGAATTAGTAAAAGATGAAGCCGCAGAAGTAATCATTCTTTCTGTGGGTGCCGAAGCCGATATTGCCGAATTAGAGAGTTTTGAAGAGCGTCAAATTTTCCTTGAAGACATGGGATTATCTGAGCCAGGATCTTCAGTTTTAATTCGTGCTGCCTATAAATTATTAAAACAACAAACTTATTTCACAGCCGGCGTAAAAGAAGTTCGCGCTTGGACAATTAACGTTGGAGCCACAGCACCACAAGCCGCAGGAGTAATTCACACCGATTTTGAAAAAGGATTTATCCGTGCCGAAGTTATTTCATTTGAAGATTTTGTTCACTACGGATCAGAAGCAAAATGCAAAGAAGCAGGAAAATTTAAAGTTGAAGGAAAAGAATATGTCGTAAAAGATGGCGATGTAATGCACTTCCGTTTCAACGTATAAAAATTAAGACCGCTAAATTAGCGGTTTTTTTTGTGCCAATTTCCAGCTATCCATTGCAAGATTTTTCTATAAAATGGTATTTTCTAAGCCAAAAATGGAGCTTCCTTCGGTCGCTCATTCTAGCCAAGAAAAAATACATTTTCTCAAAAAAATGCTTTCCATTTCTATCTGGGGCAAAATTATTGGTAACATTAAAATTTAGTTTTAATTTTACCCGTTGGGCGTAATTAAATAAATAATAATTTTGCCACGAATTTTCGAATTTTTCGATTTAACTTTTCGATTTCATTCGTCCCGAGAATTCGAGATAATCAAAGATGAACTAATTTTTGCGCCAGTTTTTCTTAGATATTAGAGAATTCGTGGGGAAAAAAAATAATTAATAACGATTTTACGAATTACACCCAACGGGTTTTAATTCAAAAATCTGAGTTCTTAATTCTAAAATCAAATTGTCAATATCATTCTTAATAACTTTGATTAAAATTGTTTTAAATCCTGACGAATATTACTAAATTAGCATTCTCTTGGTCCGATATAAATTTAGGTCCGAACAAAACACCATAAAATTCAGTTTTATTTAAAATGTTAGAACAAAATCAATATACCGAAGACAATATACGCTCCCTAGATTGGAAAGAACACATCCGAATGCGACCAGGAATGTATATTGGAAAATTAGGCGATGGCTCCTCCCCTGACGATGGTATTTATATTCTTTTAAAAGAAGTTCTAGACAACTGTATCGATGAATTTGTAATGGGAGCCGGTAAAACTATTGAGGTTACCATAAAAGATAAAACCGTAACCGTTCGCGATTATGGTCGTGGAATTCCATTAGGAAAAGTGATTGACGTCGTTTCCAAAATGAATACCGGTGGTAAATACGACTCGCTAGCCTTCAAAAAATCAGTGGGTTTAAATGGAGTTGGAACCAAAGCTGTAAATGCACTTTCAAATTATTTCCGTGTTGAATCTGTTCGTGATGACAAACAAAAAGCAGCTGAATTTTCAGCAGGGAACTTGGTTCTTGAAGAAGATATTGTAGAAACTACTAAACGAAAAGGAACAAAAGTTACCTTTACACCAGACGAAGCCATATTTAAAAATTACAAATTTCGTTACGAATATGTGATCAAAATGGTGAAAAACTACTGTTATCTTAACAACGGTTTGACCATTTTATTCAATGGCGAAAAATACTTTTCTGAAAATGGATTAAAAGATTTATTAGAAGAAACCATTCACGCCGATGATTTAGAATACCCAATTATTCACTTGAAAGGCGAAGATATCGAAATTGCAATTACACACAGTAAAACCCAATATAGCGAAGAATACCATTCTTTTGTAAACGGACAAAACACTACTCAAGGAGGAACGCATCTTGCTGCCTATCGGGAAGCAATAGTGAAAACCATTCGCGAATTTTATAACAAAGGTTTCGAAGCTTCTGATGTGCGAAAATCTATCGTTACTGCGATCAGCATAAAAGTAATGGAACCTGTTTTTGAATCACAAACTAAAACTAAATTGGGTTCTACTGATATGGGGTCAGATCCTGGAATGCCCTCTGTGCGTACTTTTGTAAATGATTTTGTGAAAACAAATTTGGATAATTATTTACATAAAAATCCACCAACTGCCGATGCATTATTGCGCAAAATCCTACAAGCAGAACGCGAACGTAAGGAACTTTCAGGTATCCGGAAATTGGCTACAGATCGTGCAAAAAAAGCCAATCTTCATAATAAAAAATTAAGAGATTGTAGAGTGCACCTTCAAGACACCAAAAACCCTAGAAGCCTAGAAAGCACGCTTTTTATTACCGAAGGAGATTCCGCTTCAGGATCTATTACAAAGTCTAGAGATGTCAATACCCAAGCCGTATTTAGTTTGCGTGGAAAGCCCTTGAATTCGTATGGAATGAGCAAAAAAATTGTATACGAAAACGAAGAATTCAATTTACTTCAAGCCGCTTTAGATATAGAAGATGGATTGGAACGGTTGCGTTATAATAACATTGTAATTGCTACCGATGCCGATGTAGACGGAATGCACATTCGATTATTACTAATCACCTTTTTCCTACAATTCTTTCCAGAATTAATTAAAGAAGGGCATTTGTATATCTTGCAAACTCCCCTTTTCAGAGTTAGAAATAAAAAAGAAACCATCTATTGCTATTCAGACGAAGAGCGAAAAGATGCCATTGAGAAATTAAAACCAAAACCTGAAATCACTCGATTTAAAGGATTGGGAGAAATATCACCAGATGAATTCAAGAATTTCATTGGAGAATCCATTCGCTTGGATCCAATTATGATGGATAAAAACACCTCGATTGAGCAATTATTATCCTTCTACATGGGTAAAAACACTCCAGACCGCCAAGATTTTATCATCAAGAATTTGAAGGTGGATTTAGACGTTGTTGAAGCAAATTAGTTTAAAAGAGTCAAATAAATTCAATGGACGAAGACGAAGAAAATATTATCCCAAATGAAGATGAATTTAACGATGAGTTAAACGAATCTGCAATGGAAGAAGGCTTTGAAGACATAAAATCTTCAGAAGGAAAGCATTTTTATGAAAATGATGAAGATGCCAATGATACCATTACCAAGGTTACAGGAATGTACAAAGATTGGTTTTTGGATTATGCTTCCTATGTGATTTTAGAACGTGCAGTTCCTGCTATTGAAGATGGTTTTAAACCGGTTCAACGTCGTATCATGCACTCCTTGAAGGAATTGGACGACGGTAGATACAACAAAGTTGCCAATGTAGTAGGTCATACCATGCAATACCATCCCCACGGGGATCAAAGTATTGCCGACGCTATGGTGCAAATTGGTCAACGAGAATTATTGATCGATTGCCAAGGAAACTGGGGAAATATCCTAACTGGAGATAGCGCAGCTGCCTCAAGATATATTGAAGCTAGATTATCAAAATTTGCCTTGGAAGTTTTGTATTCTCCAAAAATTACTGATTGGGGAGTTTCCTATGATGGTCGTCGTGCTGAACCAAATAACTTACCGGTAAAATTTCCACTTTTATTGGCTTCAGGAGCCGAAGGAATTGCCGTAGGTTTATCTACAAAAGTACTTCCGCATAATTTTAATGAATTAATTGACGCCTCTATAAAAATATTAAAAGGGAAACCTTTTACCATTTAT
>CAIJFC010000327.1 GCA_903819815.1 uncultured Bacteroidota bacterium | reverse complement strand
CATTGTTTCATTTTGCTCAAAATAAGTATGATTCGCGTCTACATTTCCAGCAATTACGTTCATATCTCCTCCTTTCATATTTCCTTTTGTGAAGCTATTACCAATCATCAAACTAGTATTTTCGTTTGGATAAAAAAACAATCTTGGATTAAAGGTAAAATTATTTGATTTTGGTACTTCAGAAAATTCATCTTTATCCACGTCATAACTTTTTTGAAAATTTACTAAACCCAAAACAGCATATCCAAATTTGCCCTTTCTTTTTGATGCATAAGCTCCAATATTGGTTTGCCCAATGTTACTTTGGTTGAACATAAAATTATATTCGCCTTTTTCTTTGGGGTTTTTTGAAATGAAATTGACTACTCCAGCAATAGCTCCGCCTCCATATAAAGTTGAAGCCGGTCCTTTAATAACTTCTACTTGTTTTAAATCCATAGGTGGAATTTCTAAAATAGATAACCCACTTGCAAAGTTGCCAAAGTTTGGATAACCATCTTTCAGTAATTGTGTATAACGACCATCCAATCCCTGTACACGAATACTTGCATTTCCACTAGTAGCAGAAGTTTGTTGCACTTGCAAGCCAGTACTTTCGTGTAATACCATACTTATATTTGCAGGTTTCATATTGCCTTTTTCTTCTAATTCTTCAGCTTCAATGGTTTCAACTCTTGTGGGTGTATTTTTAATAGACCTACTAGTTCTAGTGGATTCAATTACCACTTCTTCTAATATTGTTTCGCCTTTTTCAGTTAATACTATTTGAATTGTATCGTTCACAGGAAAAGTATAAGTTTCAGTTTTTGGTTCATAACCAATTTTAGAAAATTTAATTTTTTGAATTCCGTTTGGAATATTGTTTAGTTCTAAAAAGCCTTTTTCGTTAGAAGTTTTTTCATTTGAGGAATTGATGAGCTGAGCAGATGCACCAACTAAAATTTCCTTTGTTTCGCCATTTTTAATGATAGCTTTAAAACTGTTTTGACCAATTGCAAACGAGCACGTAAACAAAGTCAAAACAAAAATATATTTTGTCATTTTTGAGTAAATTAAGTTATAAGTATTATGTAAAAACATCTATTGGGTAATTCCAGTAATATGTTTTTTTGGCATTGATGCGCCATTTAAATAATTTGTTAACTTAATTTTGGTGGTTGCCAAATAGTGGAGAAAAATCCGTTAGAATAAACAAAAGCGTAAGTGTTTATTAACTTACTTTTGTTTTTTACAACCCTATTTTCATTTGATGAAAAATAAGGGTTTTCCAATTTAAAAGAATGAACCCCACAACAATTACAAGTGCAAAATGGGGTACATTGTTCATTTTGGTGACTGTGTTCGTCGTGGTTAATACTTTGTGAAATTTTTGTTATTTCAGTTTTAGAAATAGTATTACATTCTTCATTATCGCTACAGGGAAATGCAGAAAGTGAAATAAGATAAAAACAGAATGTGAGCAAAAATAATTTCATAATCATCAAAGGTAATAATAATTATATTTCCCAATTTGTTTTTTGAAATAATTAAAAAAACCCGACACTTTCGTATCGGGTTTTAATTTTGCTCCCCCTCTTGGGCTCGAACCAAGGACCCTCTGATTAACAGTCAGATGCTCTAACCAACTGAGCTAAGGAGGAAGGCGTGTTGCCTTTTAAAGCGGTTGCAAATATAAGGTAAATAATCTTTTTTGCAAATAATTTGAAATAAAATTAGAAAAAAAATTACTTCCCTACAATTGCCTTATAAATATCGTTCCCATTTGCAAAAAGCAATAACGAGATAAGTAATACAAAACCAACCATTTGGGCGTTTTCCATGAATTTATCACTTGGCTTTCTTCGGCTAATGATCTCATATAATAAGAACATTACATGCCCTCCATCTAAGGCCGGAATAGGCAATAAGTTCATAACCCCAAGCATAATTGACAATAAAGCGGTAATGCTCCAAAACGCTTCCCAACTCCACGAAGCAGGGAAAATATCAAAAATTGCCTTGAAACCACCTACGCCTTTATAAGCCCCAGTGCTTGGGGTAAATATCATTTGTAATTGTTTCCAATATCCTACTAACTGGTCTTTTCCACGCTCAATTCCCACAGGAAATGATTCTAAAAAACCATAGTTTTGCTTGCGAATAGGGTACAATCCCAATTTTTCAATATTATCATAAGGCAATCTTGCTGCATATTGAATACCCATTTTTGAACTGTCGTTCACAACAATTGAAAGCGCCACTTCTTTACCATCTCTTTTTACAATTGCAGGAACCGTTTTGCCTTTCAACTCTTTTACAGCAGAAATGATTTGATCAGCATATTGAACCGAAACCCCATTAAAACTGGTTACAACATCTTTTAGTTGAACTGCATTTTTATTAGCAGAATTTTCTTCAATTCCAGATACAATAAATGGCAACCGAAGTTCTACCACCGATATTTTTTTACCATTCATCAATTGATTAATAAAATCTACCGGTAAATTCACTTTTTGTTCGGTACCATTTCTTTCAACAATTACCTCTTTTCCAAGTAAAACTTTTTCGTTAATTTCATTAAAACGATCAATTTTAACTCCATCAACAGCAATAATTTTATCTCCTGTTTTTATCCCTGATTTTTCAATTACTGGATTGGTAATCCAAACTCCTTCTTTAATATCGCTATTGGAAATGAATAATTCACCATAAAAGAAGGTCATCCCGATATAAATAATAAAAGCTAAAATGAAATTTACAGTCACTCCACCAAGCATAATAATCAATCGTTGCCAAGCTGGTTTAGATCGGAATTCCCATGGTTGAGGGGGCAAAGCCATTTGCTCTTTGTCCATACTTTCATCGATCATTCCCGAAATTTTTACATAACCACCAAGCGGCAACCATCCAATTCCGTATTCTGTATCTCCAATTTTCTTTTTAAACAAAGAATATTTAATATCAAAAAATAAGTAGAATTTCTCTACTCTGGTTTTGAATAATTTTGCGGGAATAAAATGTCCTAATTCATGAAGTACAATCAACAATGACAAACTCAATAAAAACTGACCTAATTTGATAACTATTTCCATTTTTTAATTTTCGTATTTTTAATAACCAACAAAAGTAAGGTTTTCTATAGTATGTTTTCTATAATATTATTAAGTTGTGTTTTAAATATTTGTTAATTATTTATATTTTTATAAATGGGCGTGTTTTCCATTTCCATTTTAATATTAAAACGGGTCATTTTAACCTATTCTTTAACAAACTTAAATTGTTTAGTTCCTTTATTGGTTTGAATAGTTAGAAAATGGATTCCCGACGAAAACGAAGAGATGTCCCAAGTTTTTTGAGATTTAGTTACCATAATTTTTTGGCCTAAAACGGAATAAATAATGGCATTTTCAATTACGATATTCTCAGGAATAGTTACAGAAATAGTTGAAGAACTTGGATTTGGAAATATTTGAATATCGTAATCAAAATTGAAGTTTGCATTTTCTAAAGTGGCTGTGCTCATT
>CAIJFC010000326.1 GCA_903819815.1 uncultured Bacteroidota bacterium | reverse complement strand
TGACCGTTTCAATATTTTATTGGGTAAAGAAGTGGATATGAAAGGCATTGGATACAATACCAATCAGTCGGAAATTGCGATAGGTTCTGGGGGTTGGTTTGGAAAAGGATTCCTTGAAGGCACTCAAACAAAAGGCGGTTTTGTACCTGAACAACACACCGATTATATCTTTACAACTGTTGGGGAAGAATGGGGTTTTATTGGATCACTAATTGTAATTGGACTATTTGCAGGTTTATTATTAAGGATAATTTATCTCGCCGAAAGACAAAAAACAAAATTCAGTAGAATTTATGGGCAATGCGTTGCTGGAATTTTATTCATTCACTTCTTTGTGAATATAGCCATGGTTGCTGGAATTTTTCCAACTATTGGAGTGCCATTACCTTTCTTTTCCTATGGAGGATCCGGACTTTGGGGCTTTACCATTTTATTATTTATTTTCTTAAAAATGGATGCCAATAAAGTAAATGAGTGGTAATTGATCTAAAACGCCCAAGCTTTGTAATCACTTTTGGTCTCTAAATCGTTTTCAATATTATCGGGAAGTTGAGGAAAAAAGTCAATTCCAGTCATTTTTTCAATTGAATCTACTGAAACCACAAACTTATATAAAGGGTCTTTGCTTTTCACACTTGGCATTAAGAAAGCGACCATTTTATTTTTCCCTTTAAAATTACAATATAGAATTTTATAAAAATAATTTGGAATCGCTACTTTTTCTGAACCAATAGTTGGTAATCCTTTTTGTAAAATGCCGCCTGTAACCACATAAATACCATTATATTTAGTCGCCCAATACCTGGATTTATCTTCTAATTGTTTCCAAATACCCCCATTAAAATTATGTTTTTGAGGAGATATATTAGAGGTGAAAAAAGTATCGTCGTAAGCACTTTTTGAAAACCTCATGTCAGCAGCTGCACACAAATGACCTCTATCATAACCCGATTTTATATAATTATCAGAATCAGCAGACGCGGTTGAAACTTTAGGATCATTGATAAATCTAGGTCTTTTAAAATGGCCAATTCCTTCGTTTTCGCTTCTTAAGAAATAGGAAACCCATTCTGCTTGTTCGAATTTTTCATTATAAGAAAGCGCATAATAACTGTGCTTAATAACCTGTTTTGTTGTAGAAGTTGGCAAATACGTAAATGGATCATGCTCTTGTAAAATTACCGATTTAGTATCAAAATTGGCATTAGAACAAAATAGGAACCCAATAATAACAACACTTAAAATGGAAATTAATGATACTAACTTTTTCATATTAATAAACTTAATTATTGTTTTCGTCTTTTAACATTCGATACATAATTGATTGTAATAGCGAAAGTACCATGCTAAATAGTAAAGCCGTAAAAAAAGAATTTATACTAAAACCACCAACAATTTTAGAACATAATAGAATTAAAATCGCATTAATTACAAGTAAGAATAATCCCAAAGTAAATACGGTAACAGGAAGTGTAAATAAGATAAGAATAGGTTTTACAAAAACATTTAACAATCCTAAGACTATAGCAACAATAATTGAAGTTGTAAAATTTTCGACTTCAACTCCTTTCATAACATTAGAAAGGAACATTACCAATATTGCGGTAAAGACAATTTTCATTAATAGCTTCATGATCTTTAATTTTATAAATATAAATTTAGTAAATAATTAATGCCCATTTACAATTTTAGAAAATTTTTGGTTAACTCAAAAAAATCTTGCGGTTTTTCGGCGTGAAGCCAATGTCCAACATTTGAAATTGTATTAATAATTGCTTTAGGAAAATGATGGTTTATTCCTTCAATATCGGAATCTAATATATAATTGGAATTTCCTCCTCGAATAAATAAAGTAGGATTTTCAAAAAAGGCTTGATCAGGAAGAGCTGTTCCAATTTGCTCAATTTGAATATTAAAGACCGGTAAATTAAATCGGAATGCCAATTGCCCTGGTTCAACCCAATACAAACTTTTTAATAAAAATTGGCGCGTGCCAAAATCAGGAATGAATTGTGAAATTATCACTTCCACTTCACTCCTACTTGGTTTCAATGAAAAATCAACTGCATTTAGCCCTTCTAAAATAGTTTGATGGTGCTGTGGATAAAACTTGGGTCCAATATCGGCAACAATAAGTTTGTGAACTAAATTAGGAATTTGAGTTGCTAAAAGCATGGCTACTTTTCCACCCATTGAATGCCCTATGCAATCTATATTTTCCAAATTATTTTCACGACAATAATCAACTACATCTTGACACATTACCTCATAATTGAAAATATCAGAATGAAAACTTCGACCGTGATTTCGAAGATCGAGTAAATGAACTTGGAATCCTTCGTGGGCATATTGAGTCCCGAGGGTTTTCCAATTGTCGGACATCCCCATAAATCCGTGGAGGATTATAAGTGGTTTTCCTTGACCTTCAATTTTTGAATAAAGCATAATTATGATTTATGTTTGGGGTTGCGTGAGGGATGGTAGTGAAAATCCCACGCTTTTTAGCGTGGATTGCAACGTACAGCCCGACCCTTGTGGTCACGCCCTAATAATTATTTTAATTTTTGCAAATACATATTTACCACATTGTCTAATCCGAGATATAAAGCTTCGCAAATTAAGGCATGGCCGATTGAAACTTCGAGTAAATTAGGAATGTTTTGTTTGAAATATTGAATATTATCCAAGCTTAAATCGTGTCCAGCGTTGATTCCTAAATGCAATTCGTGGGCTAATTTTGCAGCCGAAACATACGGTTCTATTCCCGCTTTATTTCCCAATCCATACTGGTGAGCGTAACTT
The DNA here is from genome assembly GCA_903819815.1 of uncultured Bacteroidota bacterium. GTDB lineage: Bacteria > Bacteroidota > Bacteroidia > Flavobacteriales > Flavobacteriaceae > Flavobacterium. The sequence goes on along the minus strand of CAIJFC010000326.1, from coordinate 2,828 downwards.
TCAGTGTACAATTCGATTCGATCAGCACCAATTTTTGCTGCGCCTTCTATCATTTCTAATGATGGATCTACAAATAGGGAAGTTCTAATTCCGTTTCGCTTGAATTCCTGAACCATTTCGGTTAAAAAAACCTGGTGCTTTATGGTATTCCAACCCGCATTTGACGTAATTGCGTCGGTTGCATCGGGAACTAAAGTAACTTGCGTAGGTTTTATTTCTAAAACTAAATTTACAAATTTAGGCTCTGGATTTCCTTCGATATTGTATTCGGTATAAACGATATTTTTTAAATCGCGGGCATCTTGATATTTAATATGTCGCTCGTCTGGCCTTGGATGAATAGTGATGCCCTGGGCTCCAAATTTTTGGATATCTGTAGCTGCTTTTAACAAATCGGGCGCATTTCCACCACGTGCATTTCTTAAAGTGGCCATTTTATTTATATTTACACTTAATTTTGTCATTGACTATTGCTTATTAATTCTTCACAAAAATACAAAGTAAAACACGTTGATTTATGCTAAATTTTGATTATTTTGCAGTCGATTAAACACCAATTCTAAATGTTAGAAATTACCGAATATATAAACAACGATTTTAAGGCTATTCACAGCTCTGATTCTATTGAATCGGTTATGGATTTCTTTGAAGAATGTAAATTTTCCCATTTTCCAGTGGTTGAAAACGGCATTTATATCGGTTGTATTTCCTCAGAAGAAGTTGAAACTTTTGATTCAAGTAAAAAAATATCCGATTATCGATATGCTTTAAAAGGATTTTTTGCACGAACAACCATGTTTTGGATTGAGGTTTTAGAGGTTTTTTCGAGAAATAATACTACAGTAATTCCTGTATTAGACGACGAAAACAACTATGTAGGATATTATGAAATCACGGAAGTAATTCGTAATTTCTATGACACTCCATTTGTAAAAGATTTTGGTGGAGTGATTATTGTGGAGAAATCTATTTTAGATTTTACGATGAGTCAAGTGGTTCAAATTGTGGAAAGTAATGAAGGTCGAATTTTAGGGTTGTATGTTTCCAATACTACTCCTGACAAAGTTCAAGTGACTATTAAAATTGTTTTGGGTGGAATGAATGAAATTCTACAATCTTTTAGGAGATACGAATACGATATTATTTCGGAACATAAAGAGGATGTTTTTCTAAATAATTTGAAGGAAAGATCGGACTACTTAGACAAGTATTTAAGTATTTAAAATAATTTCTATTAAATTATCATAAAATGAAAGTAGCGATTTACGGACAATATTATCAAAACAGTACGGAACCTATTATCCGTGATATTTTTGTTTTTTTCAATGAAAATGATGTTGAAATGATTATAGAAGAAGCGTTTTTGAAGCTTTTATATGAAAAACAAATTGTAAAAAAAGAGTATAAAACTTTTCAATCTCATAAAGAATTAGATGCCAGTTTTGATATCATGATCAGTATTGGGGGTGATGGAACAATTTTAAGAGCCGCCACTTTAGTTCGTGATTCTGGGATTCCAATTTTAGGAGTAAATGCCGGAAGATTGGGGTTTTTAGCGATGGTTCAAAAAGATGAAATTGCTGAGTTTTTACAATTAATTATTGAAAAAAAATATACCATTTCAGAAAGAAACCTAATTAGTTTAACAGGAACTCCTGATATTCCTGAAATTTCTGATATAAATTTTGCCATGAATGAAATATCGGTAAGTCGAAAAGACACCACTTCGATGATCACTATTGAAACTTATTTAAACGATGAGTTTTTAAATTCGTATTGGGCCGATGGATTAATAATTTCTACCCCAACAGGTTCAACTGGCTACTCCTTAAGTTGTGGCGGACCAATATTAACTCCAAACGTTTCAAGTATAGTGATCACCCCGATTGCTCCACATAATTTGAATGCCAGACCTCTAGTAATTCCTGACGACACGGTTATTAAATTAAAAATAACGGGACGGGAAGAACAGTATTTAGTTTCTTTAGATTCTAGGATTGCTTCCGTAAAAAACGAGTCGGTTTTAACGATCAAAAAAACACCTTTTAAAATTAAAATGGTTGAAGTTCAAGAAGAAACTTTCTTAAAAACACTTCGCAACAAACTTCTTTGGGGAGAAGACAAAAGAAATTAACTGCTTTTTTTAAAAATCGGCATACTACAACCGATCAATTTTCGTTTAACTAATTACAATTTGGAAATTTGGACTTCATTTGAAAAATTAAGCACATAAATTCAAATTCTAAGGCTATTTAGAACCTATAATTGTTATATTTGCAAGCTATTTTTAAAAAAGAATGAATAGAATTTTTATCTTATTTTTTTTACTCTTAGGATTTACAAAAGTAGATGCTCAAATTCATGAAATAGGTTTATTTCTTGGGGGCAGTAATTATATTGGAGATGTTGGCCCTACCACATATATAGCTCCTGATGAATTTGCCTATGGAATACTATATAAATGGAATAAAAGCCCGAGACATTCCTGGAGAATGAGCTACAATCAGTCTAAAATTACGTCGTCAGATTTAAATTCAAATTCGCCGGGAAGGACTCAAAGAGGTTATAATTTTGAAAATAATATAAAAGAAGTATCTTTAGGGCTTGAATTCAATTTTTTTGATTTTAACTTACATGATTCTGAGACTAAAATAACACCCTACGTTTATAGTGGTTTAAGTTATTTTGCCTACAACGAGTTATTTTATATAGCCGGGGAACAAAAAATAGATTATAAAAATGGATCGTTGGCAATTCCAATGACAATAGGAATAAAAACAAATGTTTTAGGACAACTAGTTTTAGGGTTAGAAGTTGGAGCGCGATAC
>CAIJFC010000325.1 GCA_903819815.1 uncultured Bacteroidota bacterium | reverse complement strand
GATTTTTATGTGGAGGTATTTAAAGGTTTAAATGGAGTTACTGTTTTTACAGCTCCCAATGCCGATTATTTTTCTAATCATTGGTTGAGTGCCATTTTAATAGACCCCTTAAAAACAAATGGGATTACCCGAGAAACCTTGCGATTGGCTTTTGAAGCCAAGAATATAGAATCCCGTCCTTTATGGAAACCCATGCATTTACAACCTGTTTTTGAGAAGTACCCTTTTTACGGGAATAAAGTAGCGGAAACACTATTTGAAAATGGATTGTGTTTGCCTTCAAGCTCCAATTTAACTGAAGAAGATCGGGGGAGGATTGCGGAGGTGATTAAGAGTGTATTCGTTAATCGTTGATCGATGTTTGTTGAAATAAAAGATAATAGACCAATAGATAATAGACGAAGTCTTTAGTTGTAAGTTATAAGTTGTAGGTTTGTAAGTTGAGATGCTTGTATGTTCCCGTAAACCAATAACCGAATAACCAAATCCACTTTTCAAAAATTTTCATTTTTCTTTGCGTTCTTTGCGAAAAACGTTGCGTTCTTTGCGGTTAAAAAATCTTTAAATCATTTCAATCTTTAAATTAATTTCAACTTACTTTAACCTAATTAATCAAATAACCGAATAACCAAATCCACTTTTCAAAAATGTTCGTTTCTATTTGCGTTCTTTGCGAAAAACGTTGCGTTCTTTGCGGTTAAATAATTCATTTAATCATTTCAAATCCAATCTTTCAATAATTTAATTTAAAAAAGTTATAAACATAACTACAACTTTTTATATATTTGCCAATAATTATAATTGTAACTATAAAAAATGATAAATTTTGAACTTCCGAAGAATATTAATAATCGGTCTGTCTATATAGATAAAGTGCGACCGTTTATGAATTCAAACTTGATTAAAGTCTTTACGGGTCAGCGTAGGGTTGGAAAAAGTTATTTGTTGTATCAAATAATTCAGGAAGTTTTAAAGTACAATGAAACAGCGACTATTCTATATATTAATAAAGAAGACCTTGCTTTTTCTGAGATTAAAACGGCACAAGATTTGAATAATTATGTGCAAATTCATAAATCAAAAACAGAAAAGACCTATTTATTTATTGATGAAATTCAAGATATAGAAAATTTTGAGTCGGCCTTGAGATCCTTAATTTTAGATTTACAACTTGATATTTACTGTACAGGCAGCAATGCCAATTTGTTGTCCGGCGATATAGCGGGGTATTTAAGTGGACGGTACATAGAAATCCAAGTATTTAGTCTTTCCTACATAGAATTTTTAGAATTTCAGGAATTAGAATCCAATTCTAAAAATTTAGGTTTATATTTAAAATATGGAGGACTTCCTTATTTAAAACATTTAAAACTAGAAGATGAAATTGTATTTGAATATTTAAAAAATATTTATAGCACGATTGTTTATAGAGATATTATCAATCGATTTTCTGTTAGAAACGTTGCGTTTTTAGAGCAACTCATTTTATTTTTGGCTTCCAATACGGGGAGTATTTTTTCAGCTAAAAAGATTAGTGATTTTTTAAAATCGCAACGCGTAAATATAGCTCCCAATCAGGTACAAATTTACAATCGTTATTTAGTAAATGCATTTATAATACAAGTGGTATCAAGATATGATATTATAGGTAAACGATTGTTTGAATTTGGCGAAAAATATTATTTCGAAAATTTGGGAATACGAAATGCACTTTGGGGCTACCGTCTTGAAGATCAGGGTAAGATTTTAGAAAATGCTGTTTACAATCATTTGGCCTATTGCGGTTATAAAATTAGTATTGGAATTATAGGAAATAAAGAAATTGATTTTATTGTGGAGAAAAATGGAGAAAAAAAATACATTCAAGTGGCCCAAAGTATTCACGAAGAACAAACTATAAAGCGGGAGTTTGGAAATCTCTTAGCCATTAAAGACAATTACCCTAAAATTGTAATTACTATGGATGCCTTTTCTGGGAATACTGTAGAAGGAATTGAAATTGTAGCCTTGGAAACTTTCTTATTGACCGCTTTTTAGAGATGGTATAGTAGATTGTAGTTTGAGAAGGTTCTATTCTGAAAAAGTTAAATCGTTAAATCGTTTGAATGTAATAAATCACGACTAATCAAATAACCAAATCACAGAATCCACTTTTCAAAAATGTTCTTTTCTCTTTGCGTTCTTTGCGAAAAACGTTGCGTTCTTTGCGGTTAAATTTTCTGTTAATCCTAATAAAAATAATAATACAACATAATGTCAAAACGGCTTTTTGATCTTTTTTTTGCGTTGCTAGGGCTAATATCAACTGCCTTTTTATTGTTATTTCTCTATATACTAGCTTCAATAGATGCCAAACAAAATGGACTATTTTCTCAAAAAAGAATAGGTCAATATGGTTTGCCATTTACAATCTATAAAATAAGAACTTTTGGTCCCTCTGTTGAAAAACCAATTTCCAAATGGGGTGCTTTTTTAAGAAATTCAAAATTAGACGAATTACCCCAACTGTGGAATGTGCTAATTGGAGACATGAGTTTTGTAGGTCCCCGCCCAGACATTCCGGGTTATTACGATTTATTGGAAGGGGAAAACAGAAAAATAGTTGAATTAAAACCAGGGTTTACAAGTTTAGCTAGTATTAAATATGCTAATGAAGACCAACTATTGGCGCTTCAAGAAAATCCGCTACTTTATAATGATACGGTAATTTTCCCCGATAAGGTTAAAATGAATTTGGAATATTATTATACTAATTCAATTTTTGGAGATATTAAAATAATTGTGAAAACAGTTTTTAGAGCAAAGAGCAAAGATTTTTAAAAAACCTTCAATTATCCCAACGCAATATTACCATTACAAACGTACTTATTGAATTCGGTTAAACGGATTCCAAACATTTATAAAATTACACTATTTTTGCACTAAAATAATTGCTATACAAATGAAAATAATTATCACAGGAGGCGCAGGATTTATTGGTTCGCATGTTGTTAGACATTTTGTTACCAAATACCCTCACTATTCTATAATCAATCTCGATAAACTAACCTATGCAGGTAATTTAGAAAACCTAAAAGATATTGAGGAGGCACCTAATTATAGCTTCGTTCAATTGGATATTGTAGCTATTAATTCCATTCAAGACTTCTTTGAAAAGGAAAAACCAGATGCTGTTATTCATTTGGCTGCTGAGTCGCATGTTGATCGAAGTATTAGTAATCCAATGGAATTTATTAGTACCAATGTTGTTGGTACAGCCAATTTATTAAATGCCGCCAAGAAGGTTTGGGGCAGCCGAAAAGATGTTCTGTTTTATCACGTAAGTACTGATGAGGTTTATGGTACACTTGGAGAAACGGGTAAGTTTACAGAAAGCACACCGTATAGTCCGAATTCTCCTTATTCGGCTTCAAAAGCAAGTAGTGATCATCTTGTTCGTGCCTATTATGAAACCTATCACATTCCTGTCAAAATATCCAATTGTTCCAATAATTACGGATCGCACCATTTCCCAGAAAAATTAATCCCATTATTTATAAACAACATAAAAAACAATAAACCTTTACCGGTTTATGGAAAAGGAGACAACATTCGGGACTGGCTTTTTGTAGAAGATCATGCTAAAGCCATCGATGTTATTTTTCATTCTGGAAAAGTTGGAGATACCTATAATATCGGAGGAAATAACGAATGGAAAAATATTGAATTGATAAAATTATTATGCAAAATAATGGATTCAAAACTAAATAGAGAAATGGGTACATCAGAAAAATTGATTTCTTATGTAACAGACCGAGCGGGTCATGATTTTAGATATGCGATTGATTCTAATAAATTAATGACGGAATTGGGTTGGAAACCGTCAGTCACTTTTGAAGAAGGATTGGAAAAAACTGTCAATTGGTTTTTAAATAATGAGGAATGGCTTCAAAACGTCACCAGTGGTTCTTATACCCAATATTATGAAAATCAATACCTTAAATAGTTTTTTTGGTACTAATAAGACTAACTTTTTCTAAAGATAAAATTATAAATAAATCAATCGAAACAATTTGATTTATCACTAATAAAATGCTAATTTGCATTGTAATTTAAAATTTGGTTGTACTTCCTAATTTTAAAAAATAGAACATGAAAAAATCAATTATTTACATTCTGCCCATACTATTGCTTTTATCAAATTATTTAAAAGCCCAATCTCGATATAACCAATTTTCTTTGGAAACATCCTATGGTTATTCAGGTGCTATTAGTCCTTATAAAGATGCCTTTAAATCTAATTTTTCGGGATTTACGAATCTAAATATAGGAGGAAGACTCATGTTTAATGAAAATTTTGGACTTCGTGGCGAATATGCCAATGATCGATTCGAAAATGATCCAGGCGGAAAAATAGGCATTTATTATAACCGAATCGGCCTTCAAGCGTATTACAATGTGGGAAAACTTTTTGGTTTGCCTTATATTTTAAACGAAAACATAGGCCTTTTAGCCCATGGAGGTGTTGGCTACACAAGAGCTAGACCAATTAACGCAAGCCAATCGGAGCAAATTGGAAACCTAATTATCGGAATCACACCACAACTTAAACTATCCGAAAGGGTGGCGATTTTTACAGATGTTTCTTTTATTTCCAATTTCAAACAACATTATCGTTTTGATGGTTCTTTAATTTCAGAACAATACAAACCAACAATCGGATTTCACTATAATATAAGTTTCGGATTAATGGTTTACCTGGGTAAAAACAGGTACCACGCCGATTGGTATTAGCATTTTTTTCGTCCCAAATCAATAATAGATGCCAATAAAACAAATAATCAATTTTTTTCAGTTTCTAAGAAAATTTAGAAACGAAAAAATCAACATTCAAGATATTAAGTATTTACCTAGGTGGGTAATATTTTATATTGATGTTATTATTGTTACACTATCTATTTTATTAAATTATGCCCTGTTATTTTCTTTGAATGCCGATTTAGAGACTGTACTCTCAATTAATCTAAAAATATTTATATATATAGTTTCAAATGCCTTGTTTTTTATCATCTTCAGAACCTATTCTGGATTGGTTCGTCATTCTACTTATGTCGATGTAATTAAACTTTTTTTAGCCGTTGGATCATCACATTTTTTTATACTTATTGTGGATAATATTCAATATATTTTCACGGGACAACGAGTATTTAAAACAACAACTATTGTGTTTGCTTTGTTGCTTTCTTTCTGTAATCTAATGTTGTTTCGAATAGCAATCAGAATAATTTTCGATAAATTATCGCCGAAGCAAATGGATACCAAAAAGCTAAAAACCTTAGTAATTGGAACAAATCCCAATTCGATTTCATTGGTACAATCCATTTTGGAAGGGGTTTCAACTCCTTTTGAAGTTGTAGGATTTGTAACCAACGATGAAAATATTAGAGGGAAAAGAATTTTCGATTTAAGAATATATAAATTCAATAGACCATTACCAATATTATATCGGTTTTTAGGGATTCAGGCAATAATAATTGGAGATAATAGTTTTTCAAAAGCCGAAAAAACAAAAATAATTACCGAATGTCTCGAAAATGGAATCAAAGTTTTTAAAGCACCCAGATTTTTAGAAACGGATTCCATCGATGATTTTCAACATAAAATTAAAAGAATCAATATTGAGGAATTGTTGCAACGAGAGGCAATTTTATTAGACAACGCCCATTTTTCGGATATTATTTATAATAAAGTTATAATGGTAACCGGCGGAGCGGGTTCAATAGGAACAGAAATTGTTTTACAATTAGCCAATTACAATCCAAAATCGATTATTATTGTCGATCAAGCGGAAACACCGCTTCATCATCTGGAATTGGAATTGTCCAATAAATTTCAATTTATTGATTTTAAATTTATCATCGCCGATGTTCGAGATGCTTTGGAAATGGAAAATGTTTTTAAAAATTTCCATCCCAATTATATTTATCATGCCGCCGCCTACAAACACGTTCCTATGATGGAAAAAAACCGGTCGCAAGCCATTTTAGCTAATGTAATGGGCACCAAAATCGTTGCTGATTTAGCTGTAAAATATAAAGTTTGTAAATTTGTTTTCATTTCCACTGATAAAGCGGTTAACCCAACAAATATAATGGGTGCTTCCAAGAGAATTGCGGAAATTTACATTCAATCCCTGCATTATAAAAATGAAAACGAACCCGAAAAAACTAAATT
>CAIJFC010000324.1 GCA_903819815.1 uncultured Bacteroidota bacterium | reverse complement strand
TAAACTACTTTATTACACCATTAAAAAGCAAAACAAAATTTATTATAAGAATTTTAGCTAAAGAAAATAATACTAATGTTTTAGTGAATGGTGTTCCTACGCAATTAAATGCGGGCGAGTTTGAAGAATTTAATTATGTTAATTCAGGGGCGTTTTTTGTATCTGCCGATAAGGGTATTTGTGTTGCACAATATACCTATGCTCAAAATAATGTAGGCGAACCTACCAGTAATAGAGGGGATCCTGATATGGTAATTTTGAACCCCGTTGAACAAAATATAAATGACGTAACTGTCTTTCAAACTTATAAGTTTTCGATCACGCAGCAATATGTAAATGTAATTATTAAAGATCAAGGTATTGCTAGTTTTAAAATTAATGGAACTGCGCCAAATTCAAATTTTATCAAAATCCCCAATTCAAGCTATTCCTATTTACAAGAATCCTTTTCTGTGGCTGGAAGTTTTTTAAGTTTAAGATTAACTTCTGATTCAGGATTTAATGCCTTCTGTTATGGCTTTGGGAATGTTGAATCCTATATGTATAGTGCGGGTACTAATGTAAAAGATTTATATCAACAACTTTTTGTCAATAACGAATATGCAATTGAAAAAAATCCAATCACCTGTAAGGGTAGCCCATTTAAAGCAACTATTACGCTTCCTTACAAACCATTGTCTCTAAAATGGAAAGTGCAAAATTATGATGATTTTGTTGATAATGGTCCCAAGCCTATCGATTCAACATTAATTAATGGCAAGCAGATATACAAATACATTTTAGATACTAATATTATATATAATACAGTTGGAACTTTTAATTTTCAAGTGATCGCTAATAATCCAACAATAGATGGTTGTAGTGGAGAACAAGAAATAAATTTTGATTTGATTGTAATTGCGCCACCGGATGGTAATTTTAATTTTGTTACTAGTAACTGTATAATTGATTCAGTCTCTTTATCAGATAATACGCCAGTAGGAGATAAGCCTGTATATAAGTACTTTTGGGATTTCGGAGATGCTAAATTTCTTGACACAGTCCCTAATATTAAGTTCAAGCCTGATCATGAAGGGGAATATAATATAAGATATGTGGTTGCGAACACCATCGGTTGCTTGAGTGATACGATAAGTAAGTTGATTAAAATTGATAGTGCGATTAATGTTAATTTTTCAATTTCAAAAATCACTTGTCAAAATAAAGATATAGAATTTAGTGATTTATCTAAAGCAAGGGGTGTTTCTCAGATGCAAAACTGGTATTGGGATTATGGTGATGGATCCAAAGTGGATACATTGACTGCTTCTGTAAAGATGAAACATCAATATGCCAATCTGCAAACCTATAATCCTATCTTAACTATACAAACTTTAAATGGGTGTATAAATTCATTTACATTACCTGTTATAATTAATCCAAGTCCGCAAATTAATGTGCTATTACCAGAGGTTTGTTTGGCAGATGCCGCAGCTAAGTTTATTGATTTAACTACGATTGCAGATAATTCTACCAATAAATTTTCCTATCTATGGAATTTCAATGATTCTTCCATTAAAGATTTCCCTAATCCTACCTTACTTATCGCTAATGCATTGACTGCAAAGAATCCAGAGGTGAAATATCTATCTCCTGGTAAATATGTGGTTTCATTAAGGGTGGTACAGGATGATTCTAAATGTGTTGATTCCGCTAGATTTAATTTTACAGTAAATGGTTCTTATCCAAAACCTCTGTTTTATATTTTAAAAGACACCGCATTATGTAGTAATGCATTTGTTGAAATTAGGGATAGTTCCTGGGTAGATATAGGGTCTATTGGTAAGTTAAATATTTATTGGGGGGATGGCTCAGATACCACAATAGAAGAGCCGGATTTAAATAAAATTTATAAAC
>CAIJFC010000323.1 GCA_903819815.1 uncultured Bacteroidota bacterium | reverse complement strand
TATTCCTTATTTGGAGCATTATTGATTGCATCATTAGCGCCGCGATATTTTCCATCTACATCGGCAATATTTGAGGGTTGTAGTAATAAATGATATAGCGAAGTATAAAAGATTTCTTTTTGTTTTTGAGGTGCTTCGATGTCAATTCGGTTGAGATAATCATTCCAAACTTTCTCTGAATTTAGTTTTACTTTTTCAAAGTTCCAATGAGCTATCTCAGATTTCAAGTTCAATTGTGCACCTTCAATACTAACAGTGGATAATGCAATTTTCGTATGTAAAACTTTATTATCAGTTAAATCAAAATCAATTTTAAATATCGGTGCATTTTGCTTTTTACCTTTCGGAAACTCTTGTATTGCAGAAAAAGGAGTATCAAAATGTATCGTAAAAAAATATTTTTTGGTTACCCAACCTTTAGTTTTACAATACCCTGAAATCGTTGTGTTATTTTCAATTTTAATATCATTCTCTAACACCAAACTATCGTTTAGAAATTGAATACCGTGTTGAAAATCCAACAACAATTGCGCTTGTTTGTCTGGGTAAGTATATTTGTGAAAAGCCACTCTTTCTGAACACGTTAATTCTACTTTAATACCATCTTTCTTAGTTAAAGTGTAATAACCAACACTTGCTTTTTCTGACTCTTTATGATAACTGTTTTTGTATTTTATTTTATTTTGATTGAATGGTAATAAAAGAATATTACCCATTTCGCCAATTCCTGTGCCACTAAAACGCATTTGTGAAAAACCTAAAAGTAACGTGTCTTTGTATTGATATCCGCTCGTGTGGTTCCAACCTTCAATTGAATTATCAGGTCCTGGTTGCACCATACCAAAAGGCATGGAAGGCCCTGGAAATGTATGGCCTGTACCATCAGTTCCTATAAAAGTATTTACAAATTTGGCATTGTTTTGAGCATTTACACTTAAAATAGTAAGCAAAAACACTACACAATAAACGGTTTTATTTATTTCCATAAAGTATCCATTTGTTCGAGGGTTTTATTCTTGGTTTCAGGCACTTTTTTCCAAACAAAAAATAATGAAAATAAGCAAATTACAGAAAACAAGTAAAATGGAAATGCACCATTAAAATGATCTTTCAACCATTGGTTTTCAACTAAAGTAGGAAAAAATTGAGTTACTACAAAATTTGCCACCCATTGAATGAAAACACTAATTGCCAAAGCTAAACTTCTTATTTTAGTCGGGAAAATTTCAGATAATAATACCCATACGATTGGACCCCAAGAAATACTAAATGCACCCATAAATAACAGTAAGAAAGGTAACACCCAATTTCCAACAGCATCAAAATAAATGAAAAGACCAACAGCAGCTAAGGCAATGGTCATACCAATAGAACCGATGTAAAGCAGTGGTTTTCGACCCATTTTATCAACTAATTTAATGGCAAACAAAGTAAAAATTAAATTTACAACACCTAGAATACTGGTTTCTAGCAGCGAAACATCGGGAGAACTTCCTAAGCTTTTAAAGATTTCTGGAGCATAATACAATATGGCATTAATTCCGGTTAATTGTTGTAAAATAGAAAGTCCGATACCAACAAAAAGTGCTTTTTTAAACATTGGACTACCTAAATTTTTCCACTGATTTTTTTCTTCCTGATGTAATGAATTTTCAATTTCAGATTGAACTTGAGCTACCTCTTCAGCCGTATTTAATTTTTGAAGAACCGAAATAGCTTTGCTTGTTTCTCCTTTTTGAAATAACCATCTAGGACTTTCTGGAATTAGAAAAATAAAAATTAGAAATAGGAGCGAAGGAATAATTTCAGAGCCAAACATCCATCGCCAACCGATATTCAAATTCCAATTGGCATCACCCTGTAATGCGATAAAGTAATTTACAAAATATACCACCACAATACCAATTACAATAGCCAGTTGATAATTTCCTACTAAGGCGCCGCGTCGTTTAGGCGGAGCTATTTCGGCAATATACATAGGTACAACCATAGAGGCAATTCCAACACCAATTCCACCAACAATACGAAATAGTACAAACATCGTAAACGAAGTAGGGAAGGCCGTTCCGACAGAATTTAGAATAAAAAGTATCGCTGTAATGAGCATGGTTACTTTTCGTCCAAACGTGTCACTTAAAAAATCGGAGAAAAAAGCGCCAATTAAACAACCCACCAATGCGCTAGAAATTGCCCAACCTGTTTCAACAGGCGATAAATGGAAAAATTCGGTTAAATTTCCGATTGCACCTGATATAACGGCTGTATCATATCCAAATAATAAGCCACCCAATGCGGCGCTTAATGCAATAAAAAGAATGTAGTTTTTGTTATTTTTAACCATATGATTTAAAGATTTTGTTGTAAATAGTTTTTCATTTGAAGGTTTATTTCCCATTGATTAGAAAGTGGTTTCTTAGTAAATGGTTCTTGAGGCATATAGGGAAATGGTCCAAACTCAGGAGTAATGGTGCAAATTGCACTTTTTTTATTCTTTTGAATAGCTATAATTTCTTTCCACCAACTTAAATATTGCTCTAAATAGGTTTTCCATTCTGGTGCAAACGGATTGTTTACTTGTGGACTTTGTTCAAAACCAATGCGTGCATGTATGTGTTTTATATTTGGGTATATTTTAGAAAGCAAATCGTATTGATCGTGTAAATCACTTTCCGAAACTACACAAAAATGTGAAAAATCAGCTATTAGATTTATTTTTGGAAAAATATCCAAGTAGCTAACTAATGTTTTTAAATGAAATGAAAATCGCCCTCGATGAATTTCGTGCCAAATAGGAATTCCAGAAACTCTTGAAAGTTGATTACAGATTTCAATGATTTTACAATTATCACTAAAATCAAAAAAATCTTTTCCTGTGTGAGAATTAATATAATTTGGTTTTAATTGGATTATAAATTCTAAACGCTGTGTAATTCTATCAATATATTCGTTAACTGTTTCTTTTTTATTTGGGAGCACTTGTTGGGCTATGAAAATAAAATTAGGGTTTATAGTATTTCTTATGCGTTCTAATTCAGCATTAAATTCCACAATAAAATGTTCATCATCAGGAAAATTAATTTCTACGCCATCGTAGCCATTTTCCAACACATTTGATAGAAATTCTTTTGCTGAAATATGTTCACAACCCCAATAGGTACAGATGTATTTGATTTCCATATTATTCAGCATATAATAGAGGATTAATTGGCGAATTAATTATTTCACCCACTTTAGCACCCGGACACCATGTATTCCAATCGTGAATTTGATTTTGATTTTCAGGATTTTTTAATTTCATATCTTTATCCATATAAATTATGGTCATTACTTTTCGCATTTTGATGGTAACATTTGCACCTGCACGATGAAAAACCCAACCTGAATGAAAACTAATTTCTCCCACGTCAAATGGTTCAATTACATGCTCAAAATCTGTTACACGTAATTTCTTTTGAATCAATTCTTCACTTTCATCACCAATTTCTAACTCGCGTCCTTCAACTATTGTGTGACTCCCAGCGCTAAATTCTAACGGACCCATTTCAAGAGGTGTAGCTTGTAACGGAATCCAAGCCGTAACCGTTTTATCAGTTTCCAATGGCCAATAATACTGATCGGCGTGCCAAGGCGTAATGCCGCCTCCTGCTTCTTTATATAAGGCTTGGTCGTGGTATAATCGAACACCATTAACTTGCATCAAATCTGATGCTATTTTTGCAATACGTTTACTGAAAATCAGTTCCTTAACAACTTCATTTTCTAACCATAAATTGAACAATTGCAGAAACGCTTTTCCATAAGTAGTTCTTTCTTCAAGTGCAGTTTGATCTTGATTCATCATATTTACTTGCTTTGTAATTGCTTCATTGAAGAATTCAACTGTTTCATCATTTAGAACTTCTTTCAATTTGATATATCGATTTTTTTGGTAAAAATCAATTTGTTCTGAAGTCAATGAATACGGTTCGTTAAGAAATTCTGATATTGATTGCATTGTGTATTGATTTAAAAGTAAATATTTATTAAAAGTTAATATTCAAAATTATTTAAACTTGTTTGTTTGATTTAACATAAAATTGTTAATTTGTAACACTATATTGAATTTTATTTATTCATTTTTATATTATAATGTCAATTTATTGTTATGAAAGCTATTTTAGAAGATATCAAATCAAATAAAGGAACATCAAGTTTTCATGCTTTTCGGTATCAAGTTCCCTATTTTCAATTTAAATGGCATTATCACCCAGAATATGAATTGACTTATATTGTAAAAGGAAAAGGGTATCGAATTGTAGGTGATTCATATGAGTATTTTACTGATGGTGATTTAGTTTTACTGGGTAGTAATTTACCTCATACATGGTCAGGAAAATCAAATGATGATATAGACTCAGATGCCGTTGTAATTCAGTTTTCAAATGAATTTATTGCTCCATTTTTAGAATTAAATGAAAGTATATCAATAAAAAATATGCTTGAAAACGCAATACGAGGAATTAGTTTTGAGGCTGATGAGTCGATAGTTTCAAAAATAATTAATTTATCCACTGCAAATGGTATGGATCGAATTATTAATTTGATTTCTATTTTAGATGATTTATCAAAAAAACAAACAAAACGCATCGCATCAAATACTTTTCATAACGTAGTTTCAAAGAAAAACGAAATGCGAATTAATAAAGTTTGTCTTTTTATTCAAAACAATTTTTATAATAAAATTTCTTTAAAAGAAGTGGCAGATCTTGTTTATTTAACCGAAAGTAATTTTTGCAAGTTTTTTAAAAAAGCGACAGGTAAAACGTATTCCGATTATTTGAATGAATTACGAATCAATGAAGCTTGCCGATTATTGGTTCAATCAGATAAATCAATTAACCAAATATCTTTTGATTGTGGTTTTGAAACATTGAGTTATTTCAACAGGGTTTTTTTAAATAAAAAAGG
>CAIJFC010000322.1 GCA_903819815.1 uncultured Bacteroidota bacterium | reverse complement strand
ATGATGTGTGGTGTTTACAAAAACGCACCAGACTCTTGCCATTGATACCAAATTTTAGCCCTGACAGATCGGTTGGTGTCGAGTATGTGGATATACCAGAAAGAATGGTTTATCCAATTTCTGAAATTGGTTTGAATAATGCGGGTTATTTAGCAGCCATCCAGGCTTTAGGAGGAAATCTAATGAGTACTCCATTGAGAATGAATAAAGCCCCCCTATTTACATCAAATTATTGGAATTCTCTACCGGCAGAATTTAATCAAGAATTTGCTCGTAAGTTTTATGGGGATTCGGAGGATGATCTTAGGACAGCAGGAATAACGTATACATTAATAAGAATATTGTAGTAATAATAAAAACAATTATCATGAAAATTTTAAAAAAAAGTGCATTATTAGTAATAGTATTGCTTTTTCTTTCTTGTACAGAAGATAAAGCCATCTTAATAGAAGATAATATATATAATCAACCAATTCCTTTTGAACCAGTTACTTCGAATTACACTGTTGGGGCTATTTATACCAAATTCATTAGAAATCCTCTCACAATTGAAACACCTTCAATAGGAATATATGATGGAGATATTGGGAATCCAATAACGTATTCAAAACATGTTGAACAAGCCCAAACAGCCGGTGTCGATTTCTTTATATTTGGCTTAAGGTCTTCTAATGTTATGGCAAATTATAATATAGACAAGACATACATAGATAATTTGCAAATGGCTCCAAATTCTGGCGACATGAAATTTGCTTTTAGTTATAATTTTGCTAACATGGGATTAAGTTATACTAGTACAATTGAGACTAGGGGTTTAGTACCCACTTTTTTAAATGATTTTATGTTAATGGTGCCTTATTTCCAAAGATCTAATTATTTGAAGATTAATGGTAAAGCAGTAGTTTATATGAGCAATAGTTTTAATTTGTTTTCAAATGACAATACTTTACTATATCAACAATTAAGGTCACAAATGCGTGCGTTAGGGGTTGAATTGTATTTGATAGGTATGCAATTAGAATGGACACCTACCTTGAGATTTTTTGGTGACCAAGTTACTGGAAAAGATAATAGATTTAAAGGTTGTGTCGATGCTTTAACCTTTACTAATTACGCTAATATTCAATTTGTTTTTTATGACAGGCTACAGTTTTTTCACAAATATGTTGATCTAGCTTGGAGCTACCATAAAGAAACATTAGCTCGACACCAAATCGAATTTGTACCTACGATTTCCCCATCCTATAATCCTAAAATTAATAATGTATCCAGTACAAATTATATTATTGCAAAAAATGCAGATTGGTTTAAAGCGAATTGCAATATTGCCAGAAGAGCATCAGGAGCCAGCAAATTAGTTTTAATAGATTCTTTCAATAATTGGAATTTAGATACACAAATAGAATCTGCGACTACGTATGGAGAGGATTACCTCAGAATTCTTAGGGGAGAATTCAAATTATAATAAAAGATACACCAAGTATTGAATTATAAAAAAAGAGTCAAATCAAATTTTAATTAATTTGATTTGACTTCTTATAAAGTAGTTATGAATACGAAATGGGCATAACCAAAAAATGGTTTCAAAGATTAATGATGTTAGGTAACCAGATTGAAAACCAATAGGCAAACCAATTACATATAACCTTTAAAAAATAATAACCATCGATAAATGAAAAAATTTGCCATTATAATTGGATTATTTGGATGCATATATTTTGGCTTCGGTCAAAAAGTTAATAGCAGTAATACGGCTAAGGAAATAGCAAATAATACAAATAAAAAGAAGATTCCATCAAATAGCTCCATAATTGGAAAAGTATTGTGTGGTTATCAAGGTTGGTTTAATGCACAAAATGATGGTGCAGATTTAGGTTGGAAACATTACAATGGTAAACAAGGCTTTAAACCCGGAAGTGCAACAATAGAATATTGGCCAGACGTATCTGAATTTGATAAAGACGAGCTTTATAAAACATCCTTTATTCATAAAGATGGAAAACCAGCTTATGTATTTAGTTCTGCAAACCCAAAAACGGTAAATAGACATTTTGAATGGATGAAAGACTATGATATTGATGGTGTTTTTGTTCAAAGGTTTACAACAGGTTTTAAAAATGAAAAATTAAAAAATAATTTAAATAAGGTTTTTGACAATTGTTTTATCGCCTCTAAAAATAATAATCGATTAATTAGTGTCATGTACGATTTATCGGGAAGCAAATCAGGCGATGTAGTTCAAAATACAATTAACGATTGGAAACATTTAGTAGATAGCTATCAACTTAACAATCCTAAAACCCCAAATATCTTAACCTACAAATCTAAGGCAGTAGTTGCCATTTGGGGAGTAGGTTTTAGAAACAGAGACTACACTTTTGAAAATGTAATAGCATTGATTGATTTTTTCAAAAACGACCCAGTATATGGAAATTGTACAGTGCTTTTAGGAGTGCCTACTCATTGGAGAGAACTTAAAAATGATGCGAATTCAGATCCTAAACTTCATGATGTAATTAAAATGGCAGATATCGTTCATCCTTGGACACCTATGAGGTATAGAGATTTAGCAGGTGTAGATAAACATAAACTAGAAAAAATAGTAAAAGACAAACAATGGTGTGATGCTAACAATTTATTGTACATGCCCGTTGTTTTCCCAGGATTTAGCACAGGAAACTTAAAAGATAAGCCAGAAAACTTTGATATCGTTCCAAGGTTAAAAGGCGATTTTTTATGGAGACAAATGTACAATGCGATAACAGCAGACATACAAACTATCTACGTCGCCATGTTTGATGAAATCGACGAAGGTACAGCCATTTTTAAAGTATCAAATAATCCGCCTGTAGGAGACACTAGATTTATTAGTTATGAAGAAGGTGTGCCTTCAGATTACTATTTATGGCTCACAGGTCAAGCAGGAAAAATGCTGCGTAAAGAAATACCATTATCTGAATCGCAACCAATTTATTCTAAAAAAAAGTAAAAAATATTTAGTTTTTCCATAAAATGACAAAATTCAACTACATATCCGGAATCAAATACATGAAATTATTAGTCATTGTGCTAGTGTTTTTTTCTTGCAATTTAGCCTACACACAATCAGAAAACATTGACAACTTAAAGTATGTAGATCTTCAAATTGGGGGTGTAGCTCCTTTTTTAGAACCAACAAAAACTAGAATGCATTTGCCAAATTCAATGGTTCGTATTTATCCTGATCGGAAAGATTATAAGGATGATCAAATAAAATCATTCCCGTTAACAACCAGAAAACACAGATCTGATCCTCTTTTTTGTTTACTACCGGTGTCAGGAAATGTACCTGAAAATTCAGTACCTATTTCCGCTTGGGATCAAGAACTAGAAATAGCCCACCCTTATTATTATTCTACTTGGCTTGAAGATTTTAATATTACTCTTGAGTTTTCTCCCGGAGAAAAAACAGGTTTTTACCGTTTTAATTATGGTAATAAAGAAATCAAAAAGTTGTTTCTTAAAAAATTAAACGGAGGAGATTGGCAGCTTAATGAAGACGGTTCGCTTGTAGGAATAGAATCATTTGAAGGTATGAAAGCTTATGCGTATGGTGTTTTTGATGTTAAAGGTGATTTTGCAAAAGTGAAAACAGGAAAAAACACTAATAATTCATGGATAACATGGAATAATACAGAACTCAAGCAAGTAAATTTTAAGTACGGAATATCTTTTATCAGTATAGAGCAGGCTAAAAATAATTTAGAAAAAGAAATGCCAAATTGGGATTTTGAAAAAGTTAAAAATAACGCAAAAGATAAGTGGTCCAATGTTTTAAATCAAATAGAAGTTGAGGGAGGAACGGAAGCTCATAGAAGATCATTTTACACTGCCTTATATCGTAGTTATGAAAGAATGATAAATATTACCGAAGAGGGTAAATATTATAGTAATTATGATAAAAAAATTCATAAAGGAGAGCAAAATTTCTATGCTGATGATTGGGTTTGGGATACTTTTTTAGCATTACACCCGCTTCGATATATACTGCAACCTGATATGGAGTCTGATATGATGGCCTCCTATGTAAGGATGTATCAACAATCAGGATGGATGCCACAATTTCCTCAAATACATGGAGATGTTCCACCAATGAATGGTTTTCACTCCACAATTATGATTCTAGATGCTTATAGAAAAGGCATTAAAAACTTTGATATTAATGTTGCGTATGAAGCCATGAAAAAAAATGCCTTAGATGGAACCATGGTGCCATGGCGTTTGGGAGCAGCTTCCCCTTTAGATAAATTAGCCTTAAAATTAGGGTATTTTCCAGCGCTCCATCCAGGAGAAAAAGAAACAGAACCTTTAGTTGATAGTTTTGAAAAAAGACAAGCTGTTGCAGTTACTCTTGCCCAAAGTTATGATGATTGGGCATTGGCTCAACTTGCTAAAGATCTTGGTAAAGTGCAAGACTATGAGTATTTTTCAAAAACAGCAAAAAATTACAAGAATTTATATTGGAAAGAAAAGGGTTTTTTTATGCCTAAAGACGCAGCTGGAAATTGGATTGATATAGATCCAAAATTTGACGGCGGTATGGGAGGAAGAGATTATTATGATGAAAATAATGGATGGACTTATCTTTGGAGTGTGCAACAAGATGTTTTGGGGTTGCAAAAATTAATGGGTGGTCGTGATGCCTTTGAAACACGTTTGGATCAGATGTTTAGAGAAGATTTAGGCAGAAGTGTTTATGCTTTAAATGCTAGATTCCCTGACTTTACAGGTATTGTAGGGCAATTTTCTATGGGCAACGAACCTAGTTTTCATATTCCATATTTGTATAATTTAACGAAGTCCCCGTGGAAAGCGCAGAAAAAAATACGAACCCTTTTAAATACATGGTTTAAGGACAATATTTTCGGAATACCCGGTGACGAAGACGGTGGAGGAATGTCCGCTTTTGTTGTATTTTCTTCAATGGGGTTTTATCCAATTACACCAGGAATTCCAGTATATACTATTGGTAGCCCTTTGTTTTCTAAAATCAAAATTAATCTGCCAAATGGAAAAGCGTTCACCATTAATGCTCCAAATTGTAATGAAAAAAATAAATATATTCAAAAAGCCTCATTGAATGGAAAAACTCTAGACGGGCCTTGGTTTACACATGAAGATCTTGTTAATGGGGGAACTTTAGAATTAGAAATGGGATCCCATCCAAATAAAGCTTGGGGCGCTAGTGAAGAAAACATACCACAAATTTTCAAAACATCAAATTAAATTAAATTTAAGATGAAGAAATTAATAATTTTTATACCGATTTACACGGCTTTTTTAATTATTGTTTTTTCATTTAGTACTAGTATCTTAAATAGAAAAAAAAGCTACTAATAACGACCATTTTCTATTATAATAACGTTAAGGGCAAGCTTGAACCGTGCCTCGTACTAAAATAGGTTGACCAATTAAAAACAAACAAAACATGAAAATGAAAAATTTACTAATGACAGTAATTGTAATCCTAGGATTTGCAACAGTTACAATGGCTCAAAATCATCTAGGTTGGGGTACTTATTACACAGCCACCCAAGAAGTATGGCCGTTCGGAGAAGATCTAGCTAAATCCTGCATTACCGATGCCTCAGGCAATGTTTACATGGTCGGGTACACAAGTTCAGCTGCTGGGTCAAATTTATTAGCCACTTTAGGAGCACATCAATCTGTTCATGCTGGTGGCCCCACCAGCGGTGGATCGGGCAGTTTTGATGCCTATTTAGTAAAGTTTAACTCAAGTGGAGTAAGGCAATGGGCTACTTATTACGGAGGGAGCGGAAATGATTTTGGATTCTCTTGCGCTACTGACGCTTCAGACAATGTTTTCATGATTGGAATTACAAGTTCCACCTCAGGTATAGCCACGGCAGGAGCGCATGAAACTGCAGTTAATAATGGCTTTTTAGTAAAGTTTAATTCAAGTGGCGTAAGACAATGGGGTACTTATTTTGGAGGCAACGGAAAGCACTGCACTACCGATGCTTCAGGCAATATTTACATAGTTGGAGAAACAGATTTAACTT
>CAIJFC010000321.1 GCA_903819815.1 uncultured Bacteroidota bacterium | reverse complement strand
AATACAATTACCGTATCGTTCATAGAATATCCGATAACTGTTAATATTGCAGCGATAAAATGTTGGTCGATCTCCATTCCAAATGGCATGTATTTCCATAATAAAGAATAAATTCCTAGTACGAAAATAACGTCGTGCGCAACAGCAGCAAGAGCTCCAAGAGAATATTGCCATTTTCTGAAACTTACTACAAGGTATAATCCTACAATTAACATGGCACCGATAACCGCCCAATAAGAATTTGTTTTAATATCATCAGCGACAGTCGGGCCTACTTTAGAAGCTTGAACAATACCGTATATCTTACCATCATAATTGTTTACAAATTTGTCGTAAGTAATAGAAGCGTTGAAATGTTTTTTTAAGTTATCATATAAAATTTTGTTAACTGCCTGATCTGCTTCCATTCCTGCTTCGGCAACTTTGTACTTTGTAGTAATTTTTAATTGGTTGTCTTTTCCGAAAATTTTAGCTTCAGCACTACCTTCAAATGCTTTCGATAATTCTAATTTTACTTCTTCAGCAGAAACCGGTTTTTCAAAACGAACTTGGAATGTTCTTCCTCCTACGAAGTCAACACCTTGATTCAACCCATTGGTAGAAAGGGAAATGATACTTACAACAACTACTAAACTTGAAAAGATATAGGTGTATTTTTTTACACCTAAGAAATCAAAATGGAAGTTTGTAAAGAAGTTTTTAGAGAAACCAGTTACAAAAGTTAATTTATTTCCTTTATTAACGCTCCAATCTAATAGTATTCTTGTGATAAAAATTGAGGTAAATAATGAGGTTGCAATTCCTATTAATAATGTAGTTGCAAATCCTTGAATTGGACCAGTACCAAAAATTAATAAAACGGCTCCTGTTAAAACGTGAGTTACGTTAGCATCAACGATTGAACGCATGGCTCCTTTCCAACCGAATGAAGCTTTAATTGCATCATCAATAGTTTTACCTGCTCGAAGTTCTTCTTTTGCTCGTTCATAAATAATAATATTCGCATCAACGGCAGTTCCCATTGTTAAAACGATACCAGCAATTCCAGGAAGTGTTAAAACAGCACCTAAACTAGCTAAAATACCAAATAAGAACAATAAGTTAATTGCCAAAGCGATGTTGGCATAAAACCCAGATTTACCATAGTAAATCATCATCCAAAGAGATACAATTAATAAACCTATAATAGCTGAATTGGTACCATTATCAATAGCTTCTTGACCTAAAGATGGACCTACCACTTCTGATTGAACTATTTCAGCGGCAGCTGGTAATTTACCTGCTCTTAAAACGTTTGCTAAATCTTTAGTTTCTGTAACGTCAAATGAACCTGTAATTTCAGATCTACCTCCAGAAATCGGTCCGCTTGTTACTCCAGGAGCTGAATAAACTATGTCATCCAATACAATTGCAATAGAACTTTTCTGAGTGTAGGCTCTACCTGTTAATTCTTCCCAAGCTCTAGCTCCTTGACCATTCATTTGCATCGTAACTGCAGGTTTTCCTAATTGGTCAAAAGTATCTTTAGCATCAGTAACCACTCCACCACTCATAGCTGCTTGATTGTCTCTATTGCCTTTTAAGGCATATAATTCAACCGTTTCTGTAACTTTTTTTGTTTTTTCATCAACATTTGTAGAAGGTTTACCCCAAACAAATTTTGCATAACGTTTATCTGAAGGTAATAATAATCTAATATCTTGACGTTTAAAATAACTGTTTATCACAGCTGTATCTTTAGGTTCAACTAATCCTAAAATAGCACCTCCACCTCCAGAAACAAATTTATTCAATAATGGACCTAAGTCTTTTTTATCAGAAACAGTATCTTTTACTTTGTCAGTCAATAAAGAATCTAATCCTTTTTTTGCAGTTTCTTTAGCTTTGACAGCTCCTTTTTCAGTTAACTTCAAAGTATTATTGGCTGCCATTATGAAATTACCTATTTCATCTATTTTATAGGTTTCCCAAAATTGTAATTGAGCTGTACTTGATAATAATTTTTTAGCACGATCTACATCTTTTGCACCTGGAAGTTCTACTAAAATTCTTCCAGATTGCCCTATTTTTTGAATGTTAGGTTGGGTAACTCCAAATTGATCCACACGTTTTCTCAATACTTCAAAAGCACTTTCAATTGACTCATCAACTTTTCTTCTGATTACTTTCTTAACCTCATCATCCGTTTTTTTGAAATTAACTTCATCACCTAATATTTTGTTTGCAAAAATATCTGGAGAAGATAATTTTATTTTTCCATCAGCAGCTTTTTCAAACTCAGCAAAAAAGACATCTAAGTAATCTTGATTACCTTGTCTGTTTTTACTAGCTTCTGCTAATGCTTGGTTAAAAACTGGATTTTTAGAATTGTTAGATAATCCTTTGATGATATCTTTAACAGAAATTTGAAGTTGTACGTTAATTCCCCCTTCTAAGTCTAATCCTTTGTTGATTTTTTTATCCTTAATTTCATTGTAGGTGAAATCTGTAAATCCAAGATTAAATACTTTTTCTTTTCCGATAGAATCTAAGTATTTGAATTCTTTTTCAGAATTACCATTAGCATACGTTTTAGCATCACTCTCTATTTTGTGAGAAACAAAAGTGAATGAAAGTTGGTAAATACTCACCAATGCAAATAAAATTGCGAAAAATTTAATAAGTCCTCTATTCTGCATTATTACTATAGTTAATTAATTTTTATTCTTTTATTATTTTTAAAATTGTTAAAAAAAAATAAAGTTTTAAATATTTTAAATAAAATATAACTTCTTTATCTGATCTTACTATTTTTTAGCTGACAAATATATAATTCTCCTGGAGATTAACCAATTTATTTATCAATTAATATCAAAAAAAAGACTGCATTTTTGCAGTCTTCTTTATAAGTTGTATTATAATTTATGCTAAAACAGACTTTAAATCTGCATTCATGTTACGGACCGCATCGGCACTTTTTGCAAATAACGCTTTTTCCGCATCGTTTAATTTGATTTCTAAAATTTCCTCAACGCCATTTTTCCCAATGATACAAGGCACCCCAATACAGATATCATTTTGTCCATATTCTCCCTCTAAAAATACGGAACACGCAATCATTTTTCTTTGATTATTTAAAATAGAATCTACTAAATAAGCAACAGAAGCTCCTGGTGCATACCAAGCTGAAGTTCCTAAAAGTCCGGTTAGTGTAGCTCCACCAACCATAGTTGCCGCAGCTACTTTTTCTAATTCTTCAGTAGATAGAAATTCAGAAACAGGTATGCCATTATAGGAAGCCAATCTTGTTAAAGGAATCATGGTAGTATCACCATGACCACCAATTACCATTGCAGAAATATCATTTGAGGGAGTAGCTAAAGCAGCTGCCAAATAATATTTAAAACGAGAACTGTCTAAAGCTCCACCCATTCCAATTATTCTATTTTTTGGTAAACCAGTTGCTTTTAATGCTAAATAAGTCATTGTATCCATTGGGTTTGAAACCACAACAACAATTGTATCTGGAGAAAATTTCAATACATTTTCTACTACTGTTTTTACAATTCCAGCATTGATACCAATTAACTCTTCACGCGTCATTCCTGGTTTTCTCGGAATTCCTGAAGTAATAACTACCACATCACTGTTCGCTGTTTTTGAGTAATCATTTGTAACTCCAGAAACTCTAGTATTAAAACCTGTATTGGTAGCACATTGCATAATATCCATAGCTTTACCTTCAGCAAAACCTTCTTTAATATCTAATAATACTACTTCACTTGCAATTCCTCTGTATGAAATTGCGTCTGCACAAGATGCTCCCACATTTCCTGCTCCAACTATTGTAACTTTCATTTTTATTGTTTTATATTTATTAAAATTCGTATTGTACTGCGAAATTTGAATTTACAAATTTACCAAATGCAAAGGTAGACTGTAAAAAGACTTTATTAATTTTATACCTACAGGAAACCTCTCCTAAATAGTTTGTTTTAGTTTTGTATATGTCTTTAATTTTTTCATTAAATACTTCTTGAAACGGGATGGCTTGTCCAGGAGGTACATCTCCTATAAATTTATATTTGATGTCGCTTTTATTAGCAATTATTCCTCCCATAATTTCAAATCTTTTGAATTCTTTTGAAACATTAAATTGAAATTGCCACGTATCAACAAGACCGTTTATTTCATTTATTCCTAATTCAAGACCATTATTTGATACCGGTGCAATAAAATCGAAACTTAGGTTCTCATTTGAATAACAAACCAAGCCAGACAAATTTATCTTCTTTTGAATTAAAGATTTGAAATATTGATCAATATTATGTTTTAAACCATAACCGTAAACTTGATAATTACCACTTTTAAGTTTCGTAACTGGAGAATATTTCACAGTTAATTCAGTTCCATACCAAAGCGCAACTGAACCGGTAAAATGTGAATAAAAGACCTGTTCAGCATTAACACCTTGAGGCGTTTGAAGATACACTTGGTTTGCACCAACATATCCATTCAAATTGTACTGTTGATTAGTTCCTAAAGCTGAAGGAACTGTAGCAGAAGTAACTGGGGCCCAATTAGCATCGTATATACTAAAAAAAGTAAAATCTGAATTT
>CAIJFC010000320.1 GCA_903819815.1 uncultured Bacteroidota bacterium | reverse complement strand
GCTGAACTAGTTTCAGCATCTTCTGAACTAGTTTCAGCATCTTCTGAACTAGTTTCAGCATCTTCTGAACTAGTTTCAGCATCTTCTGAACTAGTTTCAGCAACTTTTGAACTAGTTTCAGCAACTTTTGAACTAGTTTCAGCATCTTTTGAAAGTAAGAAAGTAAAATTGAACTTAAGAAAAGAGTTATGACTAAAGGATATATTTACATAACGACCAATAAAAATTTTTCAGTTTTATACGTTGGAGCTACAAAGAATTTAAAAAATAGAATTGAATGTCATAATAATGGCACTGGAGCAGTTTTTACAAAAAAGTATAATGCAACAATTCTAATTTATTTTGAAGAATTTGAGGATTGTAGAGATGCTTTTGCGAGAGAAAAACAATTGAAGAACTGGCACAAAGACTGGAAATGGAATTTGGTTAAAGTTTTAAATCCCGAATTAAAAGATTTATATTTGGAGTTATAATAAAGTATCTAATCAACAAGACTACGTTACGTTGGTGAGATGCTGAAACGAGTTCAGCATAAATGAAAGCAAAAATAAATAATTTAGAATTCGACTTGTCAAAACCCATTGACATTTCAATTCCATTAACGAATTCAGACGAAAATCCGATTGCGTGGTATTTGGAGAAACCAATTATGGAACCCGTGGTTTTTGGCGATTGGATTGGAAAAGTTTCTGAGGGAAGTTCTACAAATTTTAACAACATTTACTTTAATCCGCATGGACACGGAACCCACACGGAATGTTTAGGGCATATTACCAGAGAATTCTATTCGATTAATCAATGTTTGAAACAGTTTTTCTTTTTGGCTAAATTGATTTCCGTGCAGCCAGAATCAGTTGGAACCGATTTTGTAATTTCAAAACAGCAAATTGAAAATGCTTTAAATGGTAATTTTCCCGAAGCCATTATCATCCGAACATTACCAAATACTTCCGATAAATTATCAAAGAAATACTCTAAAACTAATCCGCCTTATTTGTCGGAAGAAGCGGCTGTATTTATTCGAGAAGCTGGAATTCAACATCTTTTAATCGATTTGCCAAGCGTGGACCGAGAAGAAGATGGTGCAAAATTATTGGCGCACAAAGCTTTTTGGAATGTAAAAAACACGAATGATTTAAATGAAGATGCGCGTATAAATAGCACAATTACCGAGCTAATTTTTGTACCAAATGACATTCAGGACGGAAACTATTTGTTGAATTTACAAATCGGTTCGTTTGAGAATGACGCCAGTCCGAGTAAACCAGTTTTGTATTCCAATTTATAAAATATGGATTTAAATTATTATTACGAATATTGTCTTTCCAAAAAAGGCGTCACCGAACATTTCCCTTTTGACGAAGAAACTTTGGTTTTCAAAGTGGGTGGAAAAATGTTTGCGTTGTCCTCATTAAAAGAATGGGAAAAAGGAACGCCATCTGTAAATTTGAAATGCGACCCCGATAAATGCGAAGACCTTCGCGCCGAATTTGAAGCCATAAAACCCGGTTGGCACATGAGCAAAACGCATTGGAATACCGTCGAATTTAATAAAGATGTTCCCGACAAAATGATTCGCGAACTCATTGACCATTCGTATGATTTGGTTTTCAAAAGCTTAACTAAAAAACTCCAATTGGAAATTTTGGAATAAAAAAATCCGCTCATTGCTGAACGGATTAGGTGAATTTTGAATTATTTATTTACTCAATTCCACGAAATACTTGTAGAATAAAGGAATGGTTTCGATGCCTTTTAGGTAATTAAAAATTCCAAAATGCTCGTTTGGCGAGTGAATCGCATCGCTGTCTAATCCAAATCCCATAAGGATTGTTTTGCTTTTTAATTCTTTTTCAAACAACGCTACAATTGGAATACTTCCCCCAGAACGAACTGGAATTGCAGGAACACCAAAGGTTTCTGTGTAGGCCATATTTGCAGCTTTGTATCCAATGCTGTCCGTTGGTGTGACATAGCCTTGTCCACCATGATGCGGAGTAACTTTAACTGAAACGCCCGCTGGTGCAATACTTGTGAAGTGTTTTGTGAATAATTGGGTGATGGTTTCCCAATCTTGATTTGGAACCAATCGCATCGAAATTTTCGCAAATGCTTTGCTTGCAATAACGGTTTTAGCGCCTTCGCCTGTATATCCGCCCCAAATTCCATTAACGTCTAATGTTGGTCGGATGGAGTTTCTTTCGTTAGTTACATAACCTTTTTCGCCATAAACATCGTTCAGGTTTAATGCTTTTTTATAATTATCTAAATTGAAAGGCGCTTTTGCCATTTCGGCGCGTTCTTCCAATGATAATTCTTCTACATTATCATAAAAACCAGGAATGGTAATTTGATTGTTTTCATCATGAAGTGACGCAATCATTTTGGCTAAAACATTTATCGGATTGGCCACCGCACCACCATATAAACCCGAATGTAAATCGCGATTTGGGCCAGTAACTTCCACTTCAACATAGCTCAAACCTCGCAAACCTGTTGTTATTGAAGGCTGCTGATTGGAAATCATTCCCGTATCCGAAATTAGAATAACGTCACATTTTAGTTTTTCTTGGTTGCGTTCTACAAACCAGCTCAAACTTTTGGAACCTACCTCTTCTTCACCTTCAATCATGAATTTCACGTTGCAAGGTAATGTTTTGGATTGCACCATATATTCCAATGCTTTGACGTGCATGTACATTTGACCTTTATCATCACACGCGCCACGGGCAAAAATAGCACCTTCGGGATGAATTTCGGTTGTTTTAATTACGGGTTCAAATGGGGGAGAAGTCCATAATTCCATTGGGTCAGGTGGTTGCACATCATAGTGTCCATAAACCAAAACAGTAGGTAATTCAGGATTAATTGTTTTTTCGCCATAAACGATTGGGTAACCGGGTGTGTCGCAAATCTCAACAAAGTCGCAACCGGCTTTTTCAAGGCTTTCTTTTACGGCATCAGCAGTATTGATAACATCTTGAGCATAAGCAGCATCGGCACTAACCGATGGGATTTTTAGTAATTCGATTAACTCGTTTATGAAGCGCGTTTTGTTTTCTTGTACGTATGTTTTAATTGGGTTCATAGGAATGTTAGTTTTTTATAAACCCAAAAATACAAAAAAGAGATTGAAATAATTCATAATTCATAATTCATAATTTATAATTAGTTGTATATTTGCACTCACATTTTCGCGGATATGGTGAAATTGGTAGACATGCCAGACTTAGGATCTGGTGCCGCAAGGCGTGTAGGTTCGAGTCCTATTATCCGCACTTTAAAACAACCCTAATTCCTTTATTATTAAGGGATTAGGGTTTTTTAATTCTTCATATTCCCCTATTATTCCCCCAATTCGTGTTTGCGGTAGTTAATTCTAGTTAATTTTCCCTTATATTCAAGGATAGTGTTAACTATTAAAGCTACAGTGTTTTTTTGATTATTTGAGATATTTATGATTAAAGATATCTTATGAAAAATTCTAATCTAGTGTTCAAAATTCATTTAGAAGATTTTAAAAACAATGAAGATTTTATGGACGCTCTAACTTATGCTATTGAAACAACTTTAAAGTTGAATGACGATAAAAGTTTTGGTCGTTCAATGCGAGATAGACCTAATGGTTACTTTCTTGGACTTAAAAAAAATCTCCGAATTGAAATCCGCAATTGTGATTGTTAAAAAAAGGGACTCTAAAATTAGAGTCCCAGTTTTTTATATTATTTCATTTACTTCAAATTCTGGTAAATTCACTTCATCAATAGTAATTTCCCAAGTACCAAATTCATATGAATATGATTGAAATGAATCAATAGTTTCTTTAAAAAATTCTTTGTTTTGTTTTACAATTTCAATTGAATATTTTACAATATCTGCTTCATCTATTTCTTCAGGATTATATTTTTCATCCATATAATCTTCAACTACAGATTCGATATTTGAAGCTACATCTTCAACTGTGTAGAAACTTCCGGTAACATAATCAGGATGTTTTTTTATCTCATCCCATAACTCATAAATTGTTTTCATAATTTTGTTTTTTAATTGTTTTAATTTTTTATTTCGTTTATAAATCCTTTTACATCAAACCCAAATAAATAAATAATCTCATCTAATTCCATATCGTCAATATTTGATAAGTTTTTAAGAACTTGTTTAATGTTATTTTTGCAATACTTTTGAATTAAGTTTAAATTGGTTTTGACATAAGCTAATTCATATTCCTCATCATTAATTGTATCTGAATTAATTAATTCATCAAGTATTAGT
Organism: uncultured Bacteroidota bacterium; assembly: GCA_903819815.1. Lineage (GTDB taxonomy): Bacteria > Bacteroidota > Bacteroidia > Flavobacteriales > Flavobacteriaceae > Flavobacterium. Next base: position 1,549 of record CAIJFC010000320.1, on the reverse strand, counting down.
TCAATAAAATCATTTTTAGTGATTTTCGTTTCTTTAAGTATATTTCCCATTTTATTTATCATTTTTAATCAATTGTAAAAGTTTGGTTTCCCCAATAATAATCTTCAATAAAGGTTGCTTTTACTTTTACATTATAATCTAATGCCAATTGTTTGATAAATTTTATTGGAGAATAAAAACTAGTTTTGAATTTTATTTCAATCCCATTGTCGTTAATAGTATATTTAACTTCATTAAATTCCACATCTTCAGCCCCGAAAATTGCTATTTCATAAATTCTTCTATCAATAATAAATGAAAACATATACCCCAGAATAGTTTTCCCGCATAATTCATTGAAGAACTTAATTTTATTTTTATTTCTTTTTTTATTTAATATATCCTCAATCTTTTTTAGATTATTTTTATTTCCTGTTATTTCTATTGTGTTTTCACAAATATTTGACATTATTCTGTTGTTTTATTTTTATTAATTTTCTATAGTTTTAAATAATTCTAAATTCGGCATTTCCATTTCGGAAATATCTACTTCCCACATTGATCTTTTATAAAAAAAAGATTCAAAATCATATATGATTTCATTTAATTCTTTTTTGTTCAATTTGACAAATTCTTTCGAAAGTGATTCAAGTCTTTCAACTCCAATATCATCAATTTCAAATTCTTCCTCTAAATAACATTGAATTTCACTTTCAATGGCACATGATACATCACTTAATTTCCAAATGTTACCTGCTACATAATCAGGATGATTTATAACTTTATCCCATAACTCATTTATTGTTTTCATAATTTTATTTTTATTTTATTCATTTTTTTTAATTAAATAATTCTTCAAGCCCATATCTGTCTGCGGAATAACTTAATTCAGAAATCCAATCATAAAATTGGTCTTCTTTACAGTCGTTATTAAAATACTCCTGGATTTCAAATGAATATTTTTTTACAACTTCTGATGGTTTATTTATTATTTCAGCAATACATTCTATTGGAATTGGGAAAACCAATACATAATTTTCATCATCCCATAGTTGGTCTATTAATAATTTTGTTGGTATAGTTTTTAATAGTTCTTTTTGTTCTTCTATAGTTTTCATATTATATTATTTATTTTTAATTAATTTTAATAGGGGATTGAATAATCTCTCTCCCCCGTGTAATTTTCATAATTAGTAATTGATTGTGTCATTACGTGTGAATCTATTTGTAATCTCATTATCTCTCTAACTTTGTCTATTTCTAAATCTATTTCTAACTCACAATCTACATCAGGAAAAATATTATGCCGAGAATAAATTAAATTCCATCCGTTGTATTTGTATAACTCGTCAAACACTAAGTTTTTTTGAAATTCAATAATATCATATACACATTCTGCTCTGAAACCATATTTGTATATTGGAGTTATTTTTTCAACATGCAAGTACTTATTTTGTTTTTCCACTTTCATTTTATATTACTAATTGATATTATGGTCTCTGTAAAAATTTGTCTTATCAAATCCGATATAACAAAAAATACAGCAACTTTCACTTTCTAAAAAATCATG
>CAIJFC010000319.1 GCA_903819815.1 uncultured Bacteroidota bacterium | reverse complement strand
GCTAAAATGGTAACTTTTCCTGATTCCATAATTGGAGAAGCTACATCTCGACCACGACCGTAAACAACGTTTATAACTCCTTTTGGAAAGCTACTTCTAAACGCTTCTAAAAGTGGTGAAATTAATAATACACCGTGTTTTGCAGGTTTAAAGATCACCGTATTTCCCATAATTATTGCGGGAATAAGCAGTGAAAAAGTTTCGTTTAATGGATAATTGTAAGGTCCTAGACACAAAACAACCCCAAGAGGTCCTCGACGAACCATGGCATTAATACCTTGACTTTTGGTAAAGCGCGCACAATTTCTATCTAATTTTTTATAATCTTCAATGGTATCTATAATGTATTCGACTGTTCTATCAAATTCTTTTTCTGAGTCAGGAAGCGATTTACCGATTTCCCACATCAAATATTTAACCACTTCACTGCGCGTTAATTTCATTTGACGAACAAAATTTTCCATGCATTTTATTCGATCCATCACCTTCATAGTTGGCCAAATTCCCTGCCCATTGTCATAGGCATTAACTGCTGCCGCAACTACTTCCTGAGCTTCATTATTTCCCATTGTAGGAATGGTTCCTAAAAAGGTAGGTTCGTAATTTTCTGTAGAGGAAATAGTAGAGTAAACATTGGTAGTTGGCCCGTTCCATTCTTTTAATTCACCATTAACTAAATAGGTGTTTTGCAATAATGGAGCGGTAATTTTAAATTCTTCAGGTATAAAACTCATGAGATTTTTTTTGCAAATTTACGAATAATACTTGTCGTTAGTTACTAGTTATAAATAAATTAAGTTGAAAAATAACCGAATTATCATAATCATAATTATATTGAAATAAGTACAAAAAAAATATATAATTAAAAGTAAAATGTAACTTTTGGAGAAAATAATTTTAAATAAAACGTTTTCGTTTTAAAACCACTATTCTTATGAATTTAGTGCTTCAAATATCTTAATTGCGCATTTTTCACCATCTATAGCGGCAGAAATTATTCCGCCAGCATAACCTGCACCCTCTCCACAAGGATACAATCCTTTAATTTGTATATGTTCGAGCGAAATAGAATCTCGAGGGATTCTAACTGGCGAAGACGTTCTCGATTCTGGGGCGTGTAAAATCGCTTCATTGGTTAAATACCCTTTCATCGATTTGCCAAATTCCGAAAATCCTTCTCTTAATATTTGAGATAAAAAACCAGGAAAAACCTGCCCCATTTCTACCGAAGTGGTACCTGGCACATACGATGTTTTTGGGATATCCGAAGAAACTATATTTTTAGTAAAATCGACCATTCTTTGTGCTGGAACTTTTTGAGATTCCCCAGCTAAATGCCACGCTTTTTGCTCAATGCTCTTTTGAAATTCTAATCCTGCTAGTGCTCCGAATTTAGCAAATGGCGCAAAATCTTCTAATTTTAATTCGATAACAATTCCTGAATTGGCAGTAGCCTGATCTCTTTTTGATGGTGACCAACCGTTAGTCACTACCTCGCCGGGACTGGTAGCACAGGGTGCGATCACGCCGCCAGGACACATACAAAAAGAGTACATCCCTCTTCCGCCGACTTGTTTTACAATAGAATAAGGCGCTGGCGGTAATAGTTCACCGCGATAATCGCAACTGTATTGAATGCTATCAATTAAACTTTGAGGATGTTCTGCCCTTACACCCAAGGCAAATGGTTTGGCTTCAATAAACACTTTTTTTCGATCTAAAAGTTCGAAAATATCCCTTGCAGAATGTCCCGTTGCCAATATGATTTTATTAGATAAAATAGTAGCACCAGATTGCGTTACAATTCCTTGAACTTCACTGTTTTTAATAAGAATATCGGTAAGTCGAGTTTCAAAAAGTACAAAACCGCCCATTTCAATTATTTTTTTTCGAATGTCTTGAATAATTTTTGGTAATTTATTGGTTCCAATATGAGGATGTGCTTCTATTAATATATCATCAGAAGCACCAAAACCAACTAATAATTCTAAAATTCGAGTGACGTCTCCTCTTTTTTTTGAGCGAGTATATAATTTTCCGTCAGAATAAGTTCCTGCTCCTCCTTCACCAAAACAGTAATTGCTATCTTCATTTACCATATGATCTAAATTGATTGCTTTTAAATCACGACGACGACCACGAACGTCTTTGCCACGTTCAATAACTATTGGCTTTAAGCCCAATTCAATTAATTGCAATGCAGCAAAAAGGCCTGCGGGACCAGCTCCTACAACAATTACTTCTTGAGAATTAGACACGTTTTTGTATTCTGGAAGTTGAATTTTCTGCTCAACAAAATCATCTTCTTGAAAATAGATTACAACTTTTAAATTAAATTTAATGGCCTTTTGACGCGCGTCAATGGAACGCTTCAAAATAGAAATGTGTTTAATATCAGCAACACAAATTAATTTTGCTACTTGTTCCTTAATAAGTTGATTATTAACTGCGATTTCTGGAGTTACTTGAAGTAGAAGTTCTTGGGGCATTATTTTTAAATTAATCGAATTACAAAAGTAGTAATTTGGTGTGGATTAATAACGTAGGTTTATTTTAAAGAGTATAGATAATAGACTAAGAGATAATAGACTAAGAGATAATAGACAAATAGATAATAGATAATAGATAATAGACTAAGAGATAATAGACAAATAGATAATAGACTAAGAGATTATAGATTTTAAAAATTCGAGGGAATTAGTGCAATTCGTGGCTAAAAACTTTGTGCCTTTTGAAGTAAAAAAAATATTTGTTACTGTGGCTAATAACTTTGTGTCTTTTGTGGTAAAACCCTAACTTTGCAACAACAAACAAAAACATGTCAAGACAAATAAAACTAATATGGGATTTTAGAGGTTCTGCAGCTGCAAAAACAGCCGAACATCATGTAATTCACCTCAAAGAATTTATTAAATCCGAAAAATTAGACTTGGATATTACCGGTTTTTCAATAGTCAATGAATTTCATTCTATTGCATTTATGGTAGTCAATGAAAATGAGATGATTGCTGTTCGCGATCGATTAAAGCCCCATCGAGGCGAGGTATTTTAGTCAAATATCTTAATGTCCAATGGCATGACGGTTTAAAAATTTCTATTTTCCTCTTTTGGACATTCAACTTTATGACTTTCTAACTTTCGACTTAATTCGCAACCTCACTAATGAATTTTATTCTCATTAATCGCAATTCGTTAATATCATATTCTCCGTCAAATTCTTTCAAGGCATCTTCAATGCTGTCCGATTCCGATTCCATAAAATACTCATGAATTTCTTCTTGTTGGTCGTCATCCAAAATTTCATCAATCCAGTATTTAATGTTCAACTTGGTTCCTGAATATACAATTTGTTCCATTTCTTTAATCAACATTTCCATATTCAAGCCTTTGCCTCTGGCAATATCGTCAAGATTTAATTTTCTATCAATGTTTTGTATAATGTACAACTTGTTCAATGAATTGGCACCAGTAGATTTTACCACTAAATCATCAGGTCGTAAAATATCATTTTCTTCTACATAATTACTGATTATATCTACGAATTCTTTACCGTACTTTTTAGCTTTTCCTTCACCCACACCATGAATGTTACTCATTTCATCCATAGTAATTGGATATTTAAGCGACATGTCCTCAAGAGAAGGGTCTTGAAAAACTACAAAAGGAGGAACTCCTAATTTTTTACCTACTTTTTTACGTAAATCTCTCAGGATTACCATCAAAGTTTCATCGGCAACGCCAGAAGATTTTGCGGCAGTTACAATTGCTTCATCCTCAGTTTCATTGTATTCATGGTCTTCGGACATCATAAAAGATTTTGGATTTTCAATAAAATCTAAACCTTTATCGGTAATTTTTATGATTCCATAGGTTTCAATGTCTTTTGACAACAAACCATCAACAAGCACTTGTCTGAGTAAAGCCATCCAATAACGCTCTTCAAAATCCGAACCACAACCAAAGAAAGGCTGGGTATCCGTTTTATGTGCTTTTATCATTGCATTTACTTTACCAGTTAATGCAAAAACAATTTCTTTAGATTTATATAAATGCTTGGTGTCTCGAACAATTTCAAGAAGTTGAACCACTTGATCTTTGGCTTCAATTTTATTTTTTGGATTTCGAACATTATCATCCATATCGCCACCTTCGCCAGTTTCCGTGTCGAATTCTTCACCGAAATAGTGCAATAAGAATTTTCTTCGGGATATAGAAGTTTCAGCATAAGCTACGACTTCTTGAAGTAACGCAAACCCAATTTCTTGTTCAGCAACTGGTTTTCCAGATAGAAATTTTTCTAATTTTTCAACATCTTTATAAGAATAGTAAGCCAAACAATGTCCTTCACCTCCATCTCGACCACCACGACCTGTTTCTTGATAATAGCTTTCTAACGATTTAGGAATATCATGATGAATTACAAAACGAACATCTGGTTTATCAATTCCCATTCCAAAGGCAATCGTTGCAACTATCACCTCGATATCTTCCATGAGGAACATATCTTGATGTTTTCCGCGTGTATGAGCATCTAAACCAGCGTGATAAGGCAAGGCATTTATTCCATTCACCTGAAGTAATTCAG
>CAIJFC010000318.1 GCA_903819815.1 uncultured Bacteroidota bacterium | reverse complement strand
GTGTTAGCTTTGTCACTTTTTACAGCCTCTATTAGCATGAATGCTCAAGAGAAAAAACCAAAAGCAGCAGAAAAAAAAGAAAGCGCTAAAGAAATGAAATCTTGCGATAAAGAAAAAAAAGCGGGATGTTGCGCTAAAATGGCAAAAAAATAATTATTTAAAATTTATTATTTTACTAAGCACTTGAGAAATCAAGTGCTTTTTTTATAGGTTAGACTTATGTTGAAAAAGGTTCAAATCAAAGAACAGATATTAAATAAAAAAGGCTGTCCATATTTAGACAGCCTTGTAGAAATATATTAGAATTTTATAATTCAAATGTCATTGAAATAGTAAAGTTATTCATTACCGAATTTATGTTTGAAAAATCAGTCATACCAACGTTAAAAAATTGCTTTTGATAATTTCTTTGGGAATGAGAATAGGTAAAATCAAGTTTAGTTCCGCCAAAATTATAACCCAATCCTGAAGAATACCCAGTTAAATTGCCAATAGTTGTTTGATTTATATAGGGACTTTTCTCTGTTCGGTAACCTGCTCTTAAACTTAAAGCCTTTATGCGAAATTCACCACCAATTCTTAATTCAGTAGCTAGACCAAGTTTGTTATTTATCTCTGAATTCAAATCTCTAAAATCGTCATTTGGTGAAAACGAAATAGTACCATAATCCTTAATAGAATAATCAATACTAAGCAAACCCGATTTTTTATAAATGTAAGCTAAACTACCTGTTAATTTTCCTGGGGTGCTTAAATTGTAGGGTTCATAAACATTAATCACCATTGGATTTACCCTTACTGTTGGTAATTCTCCAGTTGCAGTTGCGCTTACCGATGAGATTCCTTGTGAAAGTCTGTCAGAAATTTCATACCATGTTGGCGATTCGTAGGCTAACCCAACACGAACTTGCTTATTTAGCTTGGCGATAGCGCCTAGTTGAAAAGAAATTCCATTTCCATAGGTAGTTAGTTCATTGTTAAATTGAAGTCGTTGAATCCCTGATACTAAATTATTTGAATTGTCTTCATAAAAAACAGTTTTTTGAGTATAATCTATAAATCTCGAATTTATATTTAAACCAAAGTAAAATTTATCTTTGTATTGTCCGGAAGCATTAAATGATAGCTTGCCATTATAACCATTGGATTTAATATAATTTTCTTGGTAATAATTTCCACCAGTTGGTACTAAGGAAACGTAACTTCTATTTGATTCGGTGTAATTTGCAGCGGGATCAATTATATAGGCTTGATAGCCTAAAAAAGCTTGCTGCACACCAAATCCATATCGAGTCCCTAAATAATCATATAAGTCCGTGATTGATTCTCCGGGTTGAGTTTGAAGATTTAATAGTGAAACTCCATTATTTCTATTCGCATAATATTTAAAATATTCACCAATAGAATTCGTTGTATTTGTTCCTGAAGAGAAAATAATATTATCAAAGTTATTTGCGTTTTCATAATTTAATAAAAAGCTAAACTTACTCCAATCACTTTGTTTATCTGTGTTTTTTAATACAATTACAGCACCAAATTGATTAATATCAGCAGTAGTTGAATTTTCTAAATCATTGTTACCGAAATAATTCGATTTGTTTTTAACATTATAGGTACTTAAAGTTAAAGCAACTTGATTGTTTAAAAATATTGCTGAACCCGCAGGATTTACATTTATTGATGAAAAGTCGCCACCTAAGGCTCCAAATGCTCCACTCATGGCGCTGAATCTTGCGGTTCCCACCAAATTATCTTGAGAAAAGCGTAACGCATCTGTAATATCCTGAGAATAGGTAAAGTAGCTAAAGAAACCTAAAATGATTACTATTATATTTTTTTTCATTTTCATTAGAATTGTTAGATACTATTTTAAATAAATTACTGGTTATCGTCTGCCTCCGCCTCCAGAACCTCCTGATCTTCCACCTCCAAAATCACCACCACCTGAACTTGGAGAATAACTTCTAGGGGAAGAACTTTCACTTCTTGGGTAGGAAGTCTCTACTCTAACAGGAGTGTAGTTTCTTGGTGTTTCATTTGTAACTCTTGTAGATACTTCAGCTCTAGTAGAGGAATTCTCAGCTCTTGTATTTACATCGGTTGATCTAACTGAATTGTAATTTCTAGGAGTACTTTGATCAGAATTTCTAATGCTATTTGTAAAACTTCTTCTACCTACATTATTATAATCTCGTGTATTCACAATTCCGGATCTGCCAAAATCATATCTTCCAGACACACGCCCAGCTGATCGACCCCCTCTAATTCCATTACTGTATGAATATTGGTATGAATTAATATTATAACCGTTATAACCATAATAACCATTGTACCCATAATAAGGATAGTACCAATTGTTCCAGCCCCAACCATAATTTCCGTAACCTGGCCCGTACCAATTATTCCAGCCCCAACCATATCCTATACTTGAGCCGTACCATGAATTCCAACCTAAATTCCAATTCCAACCATTATTCCAATAGGAGTTATAACCGAAATTATTCCAACCCCAATTATTGTCATAAATAGTTATATTTATAGGTTGTTGGTTATTTCCCCAACCTGAATAACTGGTTGTGCCGGTTGCCGAATTATTTATGGAATCTTGAACAGAAGAATAGTTTTCTACATCAGTAAAAACTTGTTCTTGTTCATTTTGCTCTCTTAAAGAACTAAAATAGGCTTTGTATTTATCTGCGTTTTTTTCAGTAGTTTTGGTTTCATTTTCGTCAGTCCCATAGACGCCATCACGATCATAATAAGTACTGCTTTTAAAGGAACCACAAGAAACCATTACCATGCTAAAACCTAAAATTAAATAAAAAATTGAGGTTGATTTTGCTGAAGAAAAATAATTAGTTTTCATATCTATGCATTTAAAATTGTTGTTCATTACAAAAATAGTTAGTTTTGCCGAACTATTTAGTTAAAATTAGTTAAACAATTTTAGTGCCAAAATATTTTATCATGAGCAAGAACTTAACAACACGATCTGAGGATTATTCAAAATGGTATAATGAGTTAGTTGTCAAGGCCGACCTTGCTGAGAATTCAGGGGTTAGAGGCTGTATGGTTATTAAACCCTATGGTTATGCAATTTGGGAAAAAATGCAAGCCGAATTGGACAGAATGTTCAAAGAAACAGGTCATCAAAATGCCTATTTTCCTCTATTTGTTCCAAAAAGCATGTTTGAAGCAGAAGAAAAAAATGCCGAAGGATTTGCAAAAGAATGTGCTATTGTAACCCACTATAGATTAAAAAACGATCCGGATAAACCTGGAAAATTAATGGTTGATCCAAATGCGAAGTTGGAAGAAGAACTAATTGTTCGACCTACAAGTGAAGCAATAATTTGGTCTACTTATAAAGGTTGGGTTCAATCCTACAGAGATTTACCTTTACTAATTAACCAATGGGCAAATGTGGTTCGTTGGGAAATGAGAACCAGATTGTTTCTTAGAACTGCCGAATTTTTATGGCAAGAAGGGCATACTGCTCACGCAACAAAGGAAGAGGCAATTGAAGAATCCGAAAAAATGATGCATGTGTATGCTGAATTCGCTGAGAATTTCATGGCAATTCCCGTCATAAAAGGATTAAAAACAGAGACCGAGCGTTTTGCTGGTGCTGATGAAACCTTTTGTATTGAAGCATTAATGCAAGATGGAAAAGCCCTACAAGCAGGAACATCTCATTTTTTAGGACAAAATTTTGCCAAAGCATTCGATGTGAAATTTGCTACAGCTGAAGGAAAACAAGAATACGTTTGGGGAACTTCTTGGGGTGTTTCTACCCGATTAATGGGAGCGCTTGTAATGACACATTCCGATGATCACGGATTAGTATTACCTCCAAACTTAGCGCCTATCCAAGTGGTTATTGTTCCAATATATAAATCGGAGGAACAATTAGACGAGATTTCTACTTCAGTAAATGAAGTAGTTACTGCTTTAAGAAAATTGAATATTTCTGTTAAATATGACAATAGAACCAATCAAAAACCTGGATTTAAATTCAACGAATACGAATTGAAAGGAGTGCCTGTTCGAATTGCTGTGGGTCCTAAAGATTTAGAAAACGGAACTTTTGAAGTGGCAAGAAGAGATACTTTGACCAAAGAAATCGTTTCTAAAGATGGAATTGAAATTTATATCACTAATTTATTAGCTCAAATTCAAGATGAAATGTTCGAAAGAGCATTGAATTATAGAGATACTCATATTACCGAAGTAAATGATTTTGAAGAATTTAAATCAATTTTAGAGGGTAAAGGAGGTTTCGTATCTGCCCATTGGGACGGAACTGCTGAAACCGAAGAAAAAATAAAAGATTTAACAAAAGCAACCATCAGATGTCTGCCTCTTGACAGAGTAGAAGAGGCTGGGGCATGTGTATTTACTGGCAAACCATCGGTTGGAAGAGTGCTATTTGCGAAGGCATATTAAAAAAAATCAAAAAAATATACATCAGCTATTGTACGAATAAAAAATAGTTGTATTTTTGCATCCGCGTTAGAGAAGCACGGTCCGTTCGTCTATCGGTTAGGACGCCAGGTTTTCATCCTGGTAAGGGGGGTTCGATTCCCCCACGGACTACAATAAAAACATTTGAAAAGTAAAAAAAACACAAAATGGCAAATCACAAGTCAGCTTTAAAAAGAATTAGAAGTAACGAAAAAAGAAGAGTATTAAACAGATACCAACACAAAACAACTCGTAATGCTATCAAAGCGTTAAGAATTGCTACTGATAAATCAGATGCTTCTTCAAAACTGTCTGCTGTAATTTCAATGATTGATAAATTAGCTAAGAAAAATATCATTCACGATAACAAAGCATCAAATTTAAAATCTAAATTAACAAAGCACGTTGCAAAACTGTAATTAGTTAATTTTATTTATATAAAAAAAGCTTCCTTTTTAGGGAGCTTTTTTTGTTTCTACAATTAATTAATTGTTAAGTTTTTCTCAATAATATCAGCTTTCTCAGCTACAATTTTTTCCTCTTTTTATTAATAGTAGTATATGTAAAAATAAAGTGTACCTTTGCACCCATTAAAAATCACAGATGGAATCTATTAGAAACATTGCAATTATTGCCCACGTCGATCACGGTAAAACTACTTTGGTTGACAAAATTATGTATCACTGTCAATTATTTCGTGACAACGAAAATACGGGTGATTTAATTCTTGATAACAACGACTTGGAACGCGAAAGAGGTATTACAATTACTTCAAAAAATGTTTCAGTGGTTTATAAAGGAACAAAAATTAATATTATTGATACTCCTGGTCACGCCGATTTCGGTGGGGAAGTGGAGCGTGTATTGAATATGGCTGACGGAGTTTGTCTTTTAGTAGATGCTTTTGAAGGTCCAATGCCACAAACGCGTTTTGTTTTGCAAAAAGCAATCGACTTAGGTCTTAAACCTTGTGTGGTTATTAATAAAGTAGATAAAGAAAATTGTACTCCTGAAGAAGTGCACGAAAAAGTTTTTGACTTAATGTATGAATTAGGTGCTGAAGAGTGGCAATTGGATTTTCCAACGGTTTACGGATCAGCAAAAAACAATTGGATGTCGGATCATTGGGAAAATGTAACTGATAATGTGGAAGCATTATTGGATATGGTTATTGAAAATGTACCAGCTCCAAAAGTTTCTGAAGGAACCCCACAAATGCTAATTACATCACTAGATTTCTCTTCTTTTACAGGTCGTATTGCTATCGGTCGTTTAGAAAGAGGAGTTCTAAAAGAAGGAATGCCAATTTCTTTATGTAAAAGAGATGGTTCAATCCTAAAATCTAGAATTAAAGAATTACATACCTTTGAAGGTCTTGGACGTAAAAAAGTAACTGAAGTTATAGCTGGAGATATCTGCGCAATCATAGGTGTGGAAGGTTTTGAAATTGGGGATACTATTGCCGATTTTGAAAATCCAGAAGCATTACAAACTATCGCAATCGACGAACCTACAATGAGCATGTTGTTTACTATTAACGATTCACCTTTCTTTGGTAAAGAAGGTAAATTT
>CAIJFC010000317.1 GCA_903819815.1 uncultured Bacteroidota bacterium | reverse complement strand
AATTGAAAATTATTATAATTAATGTAATTATTCCGCTAGTCTTTGGTTTAATTATATATGTAATTTTCAGAGATGATTCAATTAGATTATTTGAATGGCTTAATAATTTAGGGTTTATTAATAAAATAGATTCGATAAAAGAATCTACTGCCATTTTGAAAAATCACACACCAGCTTGGGTTTATTATTCATTACCAGACGGGCTATGGATTTACTCCTTAACATCAGCATTCTTATTGATTTGGAATCCAATCAATGGAATTAAAAAAATATTAGTTTTAATTCCACTAATATTTGGTTTAATGATTGAATTAGCTCAAGAAAAAAAAATAATAAACGGCACCTTTGATTTTCAAGACGTTTCATTTCTAATCCTATTTTTTTTACTAAGTCTAATTATAATAACTATTGAGATAAGAAAATATGAAAACAAAATTGACTAAAATAATTGGAAGCACTGTAATATTTATTGCTTTTTTATTTCTTGCATATGGTTCTGGCGAAGAAAAGAATCAGAATGAAAAATGGAAAAAAAATTCAATTGATTGTTTCTGTGGGAAAGAATTTAAATGGACAAAGAATATTGACCAAATCGATATGGATATAAAGTCTGTTACGATTTTTAATTGCGATGGAACTTATACTTCAAAACAAAATTGGGGTACGTCAAAGGAAAATGAAGAAGTTTATAATAATACCGCTGGACGTTCTTCAGGAGATAATTATAGTTTCTCTGGAAAATGGGAAATTGTTAACGAAAATGTCCCAGCAGAAATTGAAAATTATTTTTCAACTGGAGGGTTTAAATCGGATGAATACACTATAATTATCTACAAGAGTAATTTAGGTAAGATTAGATATGCGTATATTCAAGGTGGAGAAAAAGATTCGAAATTATTCCTTGGACTAGTGGTTCTCCGTTCTGAATCTGTTCCATCTGATGGTTATGAAGATAAAGATTACGATTTGTTTTCTGGATTTATAGACTAAATATTAAAAAAATGAAAGCACAAGATAGAAGCTTAGAGGAGTTAAAAAAACTGGGTGATTTATATAAAAATGGAATTTTGTCAGAAGAGGAGTTTAACTCCATGAAGAATAAAATTCTAGGTAATACTGACAAAAAAATTGAAATATCGAATCCAATTGAAATTGTCGAAAATTCTAAATCTACTGAAAGTACAGAGGAAAAAAAATCAATTGACTTACAAGAAGAAGAAGTTAAGAATCCAAATCTAAATGAAAAGAAAGTAGAGTCAGTTTCACAAAACATCAATTTGGTTTCTGATAATAAAAATTTAAACCCAAAAACTGTATCAATTTCTTCCGAAAATATTGAAAAAAAAGATAATAAAAAAAAATGGGTTTATGTCTTAATTTTTATTTCCTTGATAGGAATCGCTTTTGTTTTATTATTTAATAAAAACAAAACTAATGATTCAATTAAAAGTGAAATTGGACCATACGGTCATTCAATTTTAAAAGAAAAAATTTTACAAGATTCTCTAGCAAGAGTAGGTACTAATACAGAAAATACTACCGAAAACGATGAAATTAATAATTCTGATGTTAATGAGGATGACATTAACAAAGTTTATATAACAATTGTTTCTGACAAAGCATACTTCTATAATGAGTCTAACATAAATACAAAAAGCAATACATTTGTATTAAAAGACGATCTTTTAGAATTCATTGAGGATGGAACTGATTTTGTAAAAGCTATTTACAAAAATATAAATGGTATTACTACAGAAGCATGGATTTTAAAATCAGATACAAAAGAATATAATACATCATCTGATATAATAATCCCCAATAATTCTGCATCAAATGAAGTATTTTCAGTTGTAGAAGAAATGCCACAATTCCCTGGCGGACCAACTGAAATGATGAATTTTATTCAAAGAAACATTCAATACCCTCAAAATGCAAAAGAAGCAGGCTTAAGCGGTAGATGTTATTTACAGTTTATTGTTAATGAAAATGGAAGTATT
>CAIJFC010000316.1 GCA_903819815.1 uncultured Bacteroidota bacterium | reverse complement strand
TTCTTATTTATAATTATTTCAGCAGGTCTGTTTGTAATATAACTACTATCAACATTTTTTTTTATATTTTCAAAAATAAATTTAGTTAATGGAAACTTTAGAAAAATAAGTTTAATGTGATGTTGATTACATAAATCAATTGTTTTTTGTAGATAGTTTAAAGCCCTTGTATTGTAGTAGCTTGATTTATTTCTATTTTCTAATAGCTCATCCTCAATTAAAAAACTAGCAGCTTTCCTTTGTTTATCTATAGGTAAGTTTGAGAATTTAATTTTTGATTTTTTTTCTCTGTCCATATTTACTTTGTTTAAAGCATATTGCCAATCTATGTAAGGAAATAGTTTTACTTTAAAATAATCAAAATATGCTGTAAATAAATTACTACTCAAATTGGGGACTTCAGAAAAAGGAATAAAATCGTAATAGAATGATTTGTTGTTTCTTGCTAAATTAAAACCATATGTATGTGTTACAATATCACAAGGCAGTACAATGTATTTTGGAATACAATAGTTGTTTTCTATAAGATGTTTTAATTTGAAATAATTCATCATGTTGTTTTCGCCATAAAATGCTAATGAATATGATGAGTCTATTTTTGATAAATCTATGCCTCTTGCGGTATGTGAGTCGCCCATAAATAAAATTTCACATGATGTTACGTCTTTGTAATTGTTGAGCTGTAATCTATGTTCGTTTTTCTTAGCACTAATTTTTATAAATGTCACATATAGTGTTATGTGTATAATAAAACACATAAACATAAGTATTGCTGTCTTTTTTTTATTGCCCATTAAAATTGAAAATATTGAAATGTGACTTCAGGTCTACCGCCAAATAGTATTATTGAAAATAGTACAATGCAATACATACAAGCTCTTAAATAAAAGTTGTAGATTTTTTCAAAACAATGTCCATTTGCATTAATTTGAAAATATTGAAAGCATTCTAATATAAGTATATATAAACCAATAAATATGGCTTTTTTTATGGTTAAATGATGAAAATGAAAGCATGTGATGTTGTCAATAATATAGGTGGATTCATTAAACGACTGAGGTCGGAAATATATAGCAAGAAAAGTCATCATTAATACCATTGCTAAATAATTAATTGTGGTTAGGATGATACTTTTTGGAACTAAGCCAATTTTTTTAATAAATCGTTTTCTAATGTCTTTAGAAATAATATCTATTATAATAAACAAAAAGGCAAATTGTGCATAGATAATATAGTTTAATGTAGCGCCATGCCAAAAGCCAACTATTAAAAACAATAAAAATATATTAAATAATGTTTTTAATAGGTTATTTTTTACTACACCTCCTAAAGGATCAAAAACATATTCTTTTAACCATTTTGAAAATGTAGCATGCCAGCGAACCCAAAATTCCCTGTAATTTTTTGAAAAATAAGGCTTATTAAAATTTGGAAATAGTTTTACACCAAAAAAGGCAGCTGATCCAATGGCAATGTCTGAATAACCTGAGAAATCAGCATAAATTTGTAATGCAAACCCAAGGCAACAGACAAAAAGATCTAATCCTTTATATGAGTATATATCAGAAAATACGGGATTAATAATTAATGCAATACTATCTGCG
>CAIJFC010000315.1 GCA_903819815.1 uncultured Bacteroidota bacterium | reverse complement strand
GGAGAGAAACCCAAATCAATTTCAAATCCTTTGTTTTCTAAATCTCCAATGTTAGTTAATAAACTTGAATTTCCTGAAGCACTAGAAGCAGTAGCTCTTGTGATCAAGTCAGAAGTTTTAGCTACATAGTAAGAAGCCTCAAGGTTAATTTTATCATTGAACAAACCTATTTGAGCACCAAATTCAGTAGTGGTTACGAACTCAGGACGGATGTTTGGATCTGTCGGAGCTGCGTTATAAGCTAATGAACCTAAGCTTCCGAATGGGAAACCTGATGCAAGAACTACTAAGTCGTTAGTTTGGTAAGCACCAACAGCAGTTGTATTTCCTACTTTAGTCCAAGAAGCATTAACTTTCAAATAGTTAAGAACATCATTTTTAAGACCATCAAAAGCTTTTGTTGGAATAAATGAAGCTCCTACAGAAGGATAAAAGTAAGAACTTTTTACTGCAGAAAATTGCTCCATACGTGAAGTAGCATTTACAAATAAATAATTTTTGTAATTAAAATCCGCATTTAAAAATCCTGCTACTCTTCTTGTTTGAACTAATCTATTGTCTAAAGAAGATGGGTTGTAAGGGTTCAATACGTTAGTAATATGGTAGAAACCAGGAACATCTAAGTTATCACCCCCTTGAGTAGTTACTCTAAAAGTACGATCTTGGATGTTGTTACCAACATTTAATTTCAAATTCAAATCTTTTGATAAATCATAATCGAAATTAAAGATTAAATCAGAATAGATATTTGAAGAATACGATTGATTAGCTGAGAAGCTAGAAGGAGAATTTAATTGTCCTAAATCAGATAATGGATGAATTGCTCCATAATAATCATAAGGGGCAAAGTTAGACACGTAGCTTTCGTTAAACCAACCGTCAACGTGAGATTGAGCATTAGTTGCAGATAATTGTACGTTAGCAGTATAGTTTGCACTAATATGGCTATTGATGTCATATGCTAAAGCAACGCTACCATTAAAGAAGTCCGTTCTGTTATCATTTCTGTTCGTTTTAGACAACCAGTAAGGGTTTTTAGCATAAACCGTCCAGTGCCCTTCGTTACCAGAATTAGCAAATCTAGATACCGGAATATTAGTTGCTACTTGTAATAAATCGTCTAACAAATCACTATCTGTTTGAGAAGTAGTTTGAGTAGCATAATTTACAGTACCATCAATTTTGAATTTACCTAAAGTTTTTCCAGCTCTTAAGTTGAAAGAGGTTCTAGCTAATTGATCTCCATCAACAACATAACCAGAGCTTCTTTTGTTTACTCCTAAAGTTACGTAAGAATTAAGACCACCTACATTTACATCAAAACCATTTTGAGTAGTTACTCCAGTTTGGTAGAAATCTTTGATATTGTCTTTAATTGGTTTCCAATCGGTCATGAAAAATTGACCGTCAGCTTGAGGTAAACCCACAGGAACTTGTTGACCAACGAATCTTGGATCGTTGAAAGCAGGTCCCCAAGAACCATTTTCAATTGCTACGAAACCAGAACCATTTCTTGGATCAGGGTTACCATTTGCTAAGTTAGGGAAGTTCCATCCTGGATCATTTGTCCATCCTTGTCCGTACTCTTCTTGTCTTTGAGCAACAAAATTAACTGATTCATAATCTACTGAAGAATTTAAACCTACAGTGAATTTTTCAGCTTTAGAACCTTTTTTAGTGGTAACAATAATTACCCCGTTTACCCCTTGTGCACCGTACAAAGCCGCTCCTTGAGCCCCTTTAATTACGTTCACGTTTTCAATTACATCCGGAGGAAGTAATTGTAAAATAGAAGCAGTTGAAATTACGTTGTCAATAACTACTAAAGCTTCGTTGTTACCTGTAATAGATCTAGACCCTCTTAATACAATTTTAAGAGTAGGAGAAACTCCATTAGCTAAACTAGAAATAGTTAAACCAGAAACTTTACCTGTTAAGGCAGCAACCGCATTAGGGTTATTAGCTTGAGTTAACTCAGCAGCACCAATTTGCTTTTGAGCAGAAACTGTAGCATCTTTGGTTCTTTTAATCCCCATCGCACCTACAATTACCTCTTCTAAATTTACTCCATCCTGCATTTTTACATTTACAGTATTAGAAGCACCCACTTTTGCAGAAGCGTCAGCCATTCCCACGAAAGAGAAAACTAAAACATCACCTGCTTTTGCTTTGATAGAAAATTTTCCATCAACATCAGTTTGTGTTCCGGTTTTAGAACCTTGAACCACAACATTTGCACCCGGTAACGGACCTGAATTATCAGAAACCGTACCTGTAACAGTTTTCTCTTGTGCAAAAGAAAACTGCATCGTTAACGCTATTAGTAGCGTAAAAATCCATTTGAACTTTGATCTCATATTATTTTTATTTGAGTTAGTTATTGCGCAAACTTCTTAATAATTTCTTAATTAACCAAACTTTATTAAAAAAAAATAAACTTTAAGATGTTAAAGTTTTATCCAATAGGATGAATTATTAATGATTCATTGGATTAAAACTTAACAATTAACCAACAAATTTCCTAGTTTTGCGGTGAAATATTCAATATTAATTTAATGTTAACAAGTTATTTTTTAGAGAATTGTATTGAAGCTGGAACCGATGAGGCCGGTAGAGGATGTATTGCAGGACCCGTTACTGCTGCTGCTGTTATACTTACTGAAAATTTTTCAAATGATTTACTTACTGATTCAAAATTACTTTCAGAAAAAAATAGATTTGCTTTGCGTCCGATAATTATAAGTGAAGCGGTATCTTTTTCGGTTACCCACATTGAACCATTAATAATTGATGAAATAAATATTTTAAATGCTTCTTTAAAAGCAATGCAAGAAACTATATTAAAATTAAATATAATTCCCCAACATATTATAGTTGACGGAAACCGGCCATTAATTTCAAAAGGAAGTCATTCTAATTCAATAGGTAAAATATTCACCAACGAAGAACTTGAATTAATAAAATCAATTCCAAGCACCTCCATTATAAAAGGAGATTCAAAATACATGAGTATTGCGGCTGCATCAGTAGTAGCAAAAACCTACCGCGATGATTACATGGATTTAATTCACGAAGAATTTCCAATGTACAATTGGAAACAAAATAAAGGCTACCCAACCAAAGAACACCGAGCGGCGATATTGAAATATGGAGTTACTAAATACCATAGAATGACGTTTCGGTTATTAAAAGATAATAGATAATAGATGAAGAGACTAAGAGATAATGGACTAAAAGATAATAGACTAAAAGATAATATACTTTTAAAATTTATGCTAATTAGTGTAATTCGTGGCTAAAAAACTTTACAAACTTTGCGGTTTAAAAAAGATAATAGACTAAAAGACGCAGAGATAATAGATTTTAAAAATATGTGCTAATTAGTGTAATTCGTGGCTAAAAAAAATCCTTGCGAACTTTGCGAAAATCCATTGCGAACTTTGCGGTTTAAAAAAGATAATAGACTAAAAGACGCAGAGATAATAGATTTTAAAAATATGTGCTAATTAGTATAATTCGTGGCTTAAAAACTTTGTGCCTTTTGTGGTTAAATTGCTCCTTAAAAAAATTTACTTTCAAACAACTCCGAAAAGTGTTTCAAAATTCTATCTTTCACTTCTTGTTCGTTTACTTTTTCAACACCCAATTCTACATTTAAAGAAGTTACCGCTTTTCCCTTAATTCCACATGGAATAATATTATCAAAATAGCCCAAATCGGAATTTACATTTAATGCAAATCCGTGCATGGTTACCCAACGTGAAGCGCGAACTCCCAAAGCACAAATTTTTCTTGCAAATGGAGTTCCGACATCCAACCAAACTCCTGTTTCGCCATCGCTTCTTGCACCTTTTACATTATAATCAGCTAAAGTGAGAATAATAACTTCTTCCAAAAAGCGCAAATACTTATGAATATCGGTAAAAAAATTATCTAAATCTAATATAGGATAACCTACAATTTGCCCAGGTCCGTGATAGGTAATATCGCCACCACGATTAATTTTGTAAAAAGTTGCTCCTTTTATTTCCAATTGTTTTTCGGATAAAAGCAAATTCTCTAAATCACCGCTTTTTCCCAAAGTATAAACATGAGGATGTTCTACAAATAAAAAATAATTTGGCGTTTGCAAATTGGTTTCCTCTCTCCTATTTTTGATTTTTAAATCCACGATTCCCTTGAACAATTCCTCCTGGTATTCCCAAGTGGCTTTGTAATCTTTTAAACCGAGATCTTGAAATTGGATGTTTTTGTTCATTGCAATTATTTGTGGCGCAAAGTTACAAAGTTAAATATGAAATTACTTTAAATGAAAAGTCAAATTAATTTTCAAATTTTCAAATTGCCACATTTTCAAATTTAACTATCTTTGCATTCTTAAAAACAGATCACAATGGCATTATCCGAGCAAGAAATACTTCGTAGAGAAGCACTTCAAGAATTACGCAATTTGGGAATAAACCCTTATCCTGCTGACGAATTTGTTACAACCGCTTTTTCAAATGAAATTTTAGCAAATTTCGAAAAATTTGAAGGTAAAGAAGTCGTTTTAGCAGGTCGATTAATGGGAAAGAGAATCATGGGAAAGGCATCATTTGCTGAACTTAAGGATTCTGAAGGTCGAATTCAAATTTACATTTCTAGAGACGATATTTCTAACGATGATGAAAAAACAATGTACAATGTAGTTTTCAAAAAACTATTGGATATTGGCGACTTTATTGGAATAAAAGGTACGGTTTTTAAGACTCAAGTTGGCGAAATTTCTATTCATGTTTATGGTCTATCAGTTTTATCTAAAGCTTTAAAACCGCTTCCTGTGGTAAAAACAGATGCTGACGGAAAAATGCACGATGCTTTTGCAGATCCTGAGCAAAGATACCGTCGTCGTTATGTAGATTTAACGGTGAACGACCACGTGAAAGAAACATTTGTAAAAAGAACAAAATTGTTCAATGCGATGCGTTCGTTTTTTAATGAGCAAGGGTATTTGGAAGTTGAAACTCCTGTTTTACAACCAATTCCAGGTGGTGCTGCTGCTCGTCCGTTTATGACGCACCACAATTCGTTGGACATTCCATTGTACATGAGAATTGCAAATGAATTGTATTTAAAAAGATTGATTGTGGGTGGTTTTGAAGGGGTTTATGAGTTTTCGAAAAACTTTAGAAATGAAGGTATGGATAGAACGCACAATCCTGAATTTACCGCAATGGAAATATATGTGGCCTACAAAGACTACAATTGGATGATGAAATTCACCGAAAATTTATTGGAACACTGCGCTGTTACTGTAAATGGAACTTCGGAAGCTACTTTTGGAGAACATATCGTGAACTTTAAAGCGCCTTACGCAAGAGTAACCATGACCGATTCTATCAAGCATTTTACCGGTTTTGATATTTCTGGGAAATCAGAAGCGGCATTATTTGAAGCGGCAAGAGGAATGGGAATTGATGTGAATTCCACCATGGGTAAAGGAAAATTAATTGATGAGATTTTTGGCGCTAAATGCGAAGGAAATTATATTCAACCAACATTTATTACTGATTATCCAAAAGAAATGTCGCCGCTTTGTAAAGCACACCGTGACAATCCTGAATTGACGGAACGTTTTGAATTGATGGTTTGTGGTAAGGAAGTGGCGAATGCTTATTCTGAATTGAACGACCCAATTGACCAAAGAGAACGTTTTGAACAACAATTGAAATTAGCCGAAAAAGGAGACGATGAAGCTACCGAATTTATTGATGAAGATTTCCTTCGTGCCCTGGAATACGGAATGCCTCCAACCTCTGGATTAGGAATTGGAATGGATCGATTGATGATGTTTTTAACGAATAATTCCTCTATTCAAGAAGTACTGTTCTTCCCTCAAATGCGTCCTGAGAAAAAACAAGTTCAAATTGAACTTTTAGAAGAAGAAAAATTAATAATTGACTTTTTAAAATCCAATGGTAACAAAATTGATTTAGGAGTTTTGAAAGTAAAATCAGATTTAAGCGGGAAAAAATGGGACGCTGCCATGAAAAGTCTTTCCAAACATGGATTAATAAAAGTTTCCTTAGTTGGAGATAGTAAAATAGTAGAATTAACTAACTAAAAAAAACCATGAAACTAGCAACAAAAATTATCTTGACAGCATTCATTTGCATGACAATTTCAAAAACAAGCGCTCAAACATTCACTTGGGGAGCGGCATCGCCATCATTAAAAGAAACAGATGCAAGAATTAATAACACCGTTGATGCTAAATTTTATCAAACAAATTCTATTTATAACGATAAACTATTTAATAGAACAGTAGTGTCAAATTCATATTCTTTAAGCAATTTGAATAAAGAAAAAACAAGTGATTTTAGTGTTGGACAACCTGTTATGGGATTAGCCATGCAAACCCATTTGGAAATGTTCACCGAAAAAGGAACCAATAACATCATTTTTCTAGATGAATACAATTCTAAAACT
>CAIJFC010000314.1 GCA_903819815.1 uncultured Bacteroidota bacterium | reverse complement strand
GCAAAGTTATTCGCAAAGTCCGCAAAGTTTTTTAGCCACGAATTACACAAATTAGCACAAATTTTAAAAGTCTATTATTTCTGCATCTTTTAGTCTATTATCTTTTTTTTAACCACAAAAGGCACAAAGATATTCGCAAAGTCCGCAAAGTTTTTTAGCCACGAATTACACTAATTAGCACAAATTTTAAAAGTCTATTATCTATTCGTCTATTAGTCTATCATCTTTTCTTTAACCGCAAAGTTTTTCGCAAAGTCCGGTAAGTCCGGTAAGGATAATTAGTCTTTCTTTAATAATTTAATTTATAGCTTGAAATTCCTATTTTATCGAACCAATAATATCGTATTTGGTAATAATATGGTGTTTTCCATTTCCTAAATCCACTAAAACAGCGGCATTTTCTCGAGTGAATAATTTTGAAACTTCTTCAATGGGCGTTCCTATTTTAACCATTGGATAGGCTTTACCCATTACTTCGCGAATCGGTTTGTCTCCCGCATTTTTATCGGAAACATAACTTTGAAACAAGTCGGATTCATCAACAGAACCCACAAAACCAGACGTATCAATTACGGGAATTTGAGAGATTTTATATTTGCGCATGCGCTCAATTGCGTGTGAAACCAATTCTTCCGTTCGCACCACAATTAATGGTTTGTCGATGTGGTCTTTAATTACATCCTCGGCTTTGGTGATTTCTTCATCTAGAAAACCACGTTCGCGCATCCAATCGTCATTGAACATTTTACCGATATAACGGCTACCAGAATCGTGGAATAAAACCACCACAACATCTTCTGGCTTAAAATGTTCTTTCAATTGAAGCACCCCTTTAATCAATGCGCCTGCTGAATTCCCTACAAATATTCCTTCTTCTAAAGCAATTTTTCTAGTATAAACGGCAGCGTCTTTATCAGTTACTTTTGTGAATCCATCAATAACTGAAAAATCAACGTTTTTAGGTAAAATATCTTCTCCAATTCCTTCTGTGATGTAAGAATAAATTTCATTTTCATCAAAAATTCCTGTTTCGTGGTATTTTTTAAAGACCGATCCATAGGTGTCAATTCCCCAAACTTTAACGTTAGGATTTTGTTCTTTCAAATATTTTCCAATACCAGAAATAGTTCCTCCAGTACCTACTCCCACTACAAAATGTGTTACTTTTCCATCGGTTTGTTTCCAAATTTCAGGACCTGTTTGTTCGTAATGTGCCAAAGCATTTGAAGGATTATCGTATTGGTTTACGTACCAAGAATTTGGTGTTTCTTCCCCCAATCGTTTTGAAACGGAATAATAAGAACGCGGATCTGTAGGTTCTACATCGGTTGGGCAAACGACCACTTTCGCTCCTACCGCACGAAGAATATCCATTTTTTCTTTGGATTGCTTGTCGGTAATTACGCAAATTAATTTGTATCCTTTTACGATTGCGGCTAGCGCCAATCCCATTCCAGTATTTCCAGAAGTCCCTTCAATGATAGTTCCTCCTGGTTGTAAACGACCATCAGCTTCAGCATCTTCAACCATTTTCAAGGCCATTCTATCTTTGGTAGAATTTCCAGGATTGAAGGTTTCTACTTTTGCAAGTACCAACGCGTCAATTTCTGCAGTTACTTTATTCAATCGAACCATTGGCGTATTTCCAATTGTTCCTAATATGTTTTCTGAATATTGCATTTAGTTTTTAGTTTTTATTATTACTCGAAGAAATTCCAGACCAAACCGAAACGAATTATAAAGTCATGGTAAGGGTTGTTTGGTGAGGAATAGTAATTGTTTCCTGACATAGATGAATTAAAATGTTCGGCTTTTAGATAAATTCTAGTGCGTTGAATTCTTGCATTCGCAAATAAATCGATGTTGGGATAAGCTCCAATTTCTTTTTGATTTTGCACAAAAAACTCACCTAAAATTGGGTTGTAATCGTTAGCGTAGTATTTTGTAAAATAATTGAAAATCACCCCAGTTTGAAGGTACATCGCTTTTTTAAAGAAATAACCCGAATAATAAAGCGTGTTACGAAATACTAATTGAGGTACATTCAAAATTTTATCCGATTGATCTACTTTTTGGTATAAAAAAGTATTGTCTAAAGCCCATTTTCCAACTTTGACTTCCTTATTGATTTTTAAAGAAAGATGAGTGATTGTATTATCGTACTGCTTTGGTGAAACCAATTGTAAACCCGAAGTATTATCATTACTGAAATACAAATAATCGTTGATGTTATTTAATTCTAAAGTAGCGCTTGCCCATTTGGTATTGGCTTCGACCTTCAATGAATTGTGTTTCTCATTTTTAAAATTATTGTACCAGTTGTAATTGATATAACTACTTTGATGCAAATTATAAATAATATTTGGCAAATTATTGCTGTTTTGGTATTCGAAAGTAAAGCTGTTTTTATCGTTGTATTGGTATTTTAAATGCGCATTAAAGTCAAATAACGATTGTTTTGTTAACGAACTAGAATATTGGAATTTACCGTTCCATTTGTTTTTTCTGTATTCGTATTGGCCACCAAAATCGTTAATAATGTCATTTATTTTATTTGGAATGGTTTGTGTCGTTGAAAACAAAACTGAATTGTAATAATAATTATATCTAAAATCATCAACAAAAAACTGTATTTTACCTAAGGTTGTATTTTCATAAACGGCACCTACTTTATTATACATTCGGTTGTAACGCACTTGGTCATTTATATTTGCCGCAGCAAATGAAGGCCCGAAACGGTATAAAGTAGAGGTAACTCCCGCACTTGATGTAATAGTTGTGGGAACTGTTACCTGATTGTATTCATAATATTTACTTTCAAAATTAATTTGATGCGTCAAATAAACGTTATTATTTCGCTTTTCAGCGTTAATTTGGAAATTATGGTCCAGGAATAACCGGGTACCCATTAAAGTCGATTTAGCGTCTTTTAAATAAACATCCAATCGAGGTCTTTCGTTGTAAGCCGGATCGTTGCCCTCAAAATATTCTGGGTTGGACAAACCTCCATTTTCACCATTCAAAATATCTTGTGAAGTATAATGGAAATTCGCGTAATACCGTTTGTTTTTGGTATTATAACTAGCGGTAAATCTGAAATTACCGGTGCTTGAAAGTTGGTTGATGTACTTTCCTAAAGAACGCAACCCTTTATAAGCAATAGAAAAATTAAACCGTTCCGACATGTTTAAGGTTAAAAACGCATCTACGTTTTGACCTTGCTCCATTACGGTTTTAAAATACAATTCAGTGTAGGGTGTTGCTACAGAATAGTACTTAATATCATTGGGTTGGTAATAATTAAAGTGTTTTCCGGTATAACCAAATTCAGGAAAACAAGTGCGTTGTTTAGAAGTATATTGTAAAGTGGTGTACGCTTGTCCTTCATTGGCGAAAGGCATTAAACCAAATAGATCTCTACGAAGGTAATTGTAGTCGTATTCTTTTTTAATGGTTAATGAGGTATCTACAAAAGTAGTATCTCGTTCCAAAGTGATTATTCTATATTGAGAAATAGTCGCTTTGGGTTGGTCATTTTTATGATCAATGATTAGGGAAGTTCTTTTTACGGTATCCAATTTAGTTTCATTTTCCACTTGTGAGAAAAGTGAAAATGAGATTAGAAAAACCAAAAACAACAAGCGAAATTTCATAAAAATATTTTCAACAAATATACTATTATAAATAATTATTTAATAATGTTATTGCTGATAAATAAAAAACCCCGCATAAAGCGGGGTTTTATAATATAGATAGCTTTTGCTAAATCAATTATCTTTTCCAGAAAGGAGTGACTGCAGTGATAGCAAATACATCAGCAGCAACCACATTTGGCACATTCGCAGAGTTAGCTACATACTCAGAAGTTGGATAGATTAATCTATATGGCTTACGAGGTTGAGTAGCAACTGTTGAAAGTGGCGTTAATGGATAACCAGTACGAGTATAGTCAATGTAAGACTCAATCGCGTTAACACCCATTAAAGCAATCCATTTTTGGAACATAATTGCGTGTAATTTTTGTGCAGTTGTGAATGCAGCAGAATAACCAAAGTTTGGCTTCGTGTTGATTGTAGTTAAATAAGTACCCATAGTAGCTACTTTTCTAGCGAAATCATCAGTTACCCCATCGTTAAATGCAGTTTGAGCACTTCCTGTGAAAATAGATGGATATCTTACAGCAGCTTCTGCTTCTAAGAATCTAGACTCAGACCAAGACATTACAGAACCATCACAAGAGAAGTACTCTTCTAAAGTTTGGTTAGGCGCTTGAGCGTAAGGGTTAAAGTGACCTATTAAACCTAAACGACAAGGTAAACCTGGTAAAGTACCAGTTGGTGTAGTAACATCAACTAAAGTAACTCCTTGAGTAACCGCACGTCTAAAAGTTTGACCTGAACCTGCAGTAAACAATCTCGCAGAACGAGGATCCGTTACGTCTGGGTAAGTTACACCTGATCCAGCAATAATTTCACGAGTTGCACCCGCTGGCCAGTTCGTAGTAGCTGTTGATTGTAACGCTTTGTAAGCGTGACCTGACATCGTAATAAACAATCTGTTTCCTTGAGTAGTTCCAGCAGTTACATAACCGTAAGTGAAGAAACCTGGAGTAGCTTGAGAATCTGTAGATCCATTGTAACCAGGGTTAATGTTTACGTTATCAGACAAAAATGGTCCAGCTGCAATAGATTGCAACTTTGTATTTCTGTAAGCAGTAACTGTTGCATCTGTAGCTTCAGACATTCTTAATAAAAGACGTAACTCCGTAGAGTTAGCAAACTCGTTCCACATTGCCATATCTCCAGCTAACATTACGTCAACACCAGAAATATCTTCAGCATCTGGATCAGCAGCAGCGATTAACGCTCTAGCTTGCTCTAAATTAGCAACTAAATCTTTGTAGATAGCGAAATCATCATCATAAGATGGAGTAGTATTATCACTTCCTTCCCATGCTTTAGAATAAGGACATTTTCCGTACAAATCTACAATACGTTGCATGTAAAACGCTTTACAGATTTTTGCAGCAGCTACATAATTATTGTATTTCCCATCAGGGTTTGGATATTTAATGATCGCGTCAAAGTTTTTAAGAGCGCGG